>JAIORY010000385.1 GCA_021107915.1 Bacteroidales bacterium
CCAGTATGGAAGGATATCCGTCAATGCCTGGTTTTTCCAGAAATTCCCGTCAAGGACGTTTGTGCCAGCAGAAACGGTTTTATCAACATTTGTACTTTCCTGCTCTACGAGATTTGAGCATCCTGATAAAATAATCAGTACAAATAAACATAGTAAAATATATAATTTACTTTTTATTAATTGATTTTTCATTATATTGAATTCAAAATTAATAATATGATTAATTACGACAAATTTATATAAATTTGTTTAGTCAAAAAAATAACAGATGAGAATTTCGATATTTAAAAAAGTCAGTATTACTTTCTTGTTATTGATAATTATATCTATTATAATTGTTGGAACTTATTCTTATCAAAAAGCAAAGAATGCGATAATGTTGCGGACTTTTGATCAACTTACTTCTGTGAGAATTGAAAAGAAAAACCGTATTGAGGATTTTTTTAATCAAAGAATAAAGGATATTAATAATATTGCCAATTCAGAAGACATAAAAAAAATTATCAATAAATTTGAATATATTCAAAATACATCAGATACCGGCGAGGGCATTGAACATTTAAAAAATGAATATAACAGATATTTGAATGCTTATCTTCATACCGGAAATTGTTATAAGCGATTTATTTTATACAATACTAACGGTATGGCAATATATATGGATATTTCAGACAACATTTCTCAAACAAATTTTTTTATTGATACTTTGGATTTTTTACCGCTACAAAATTTATGGCAAAAGGTAAAAGAAACAGATGAGCCTGTTATTGAGGATTTCAAGTTTGACAATACAATTAACAAACCTGCTGTATTTATTGGAAAATCAATATCATCAGGAAAAAACAAATTAAACTATATGGTAGCTCTTGAGGTGTCGATTGACGCTATAAACAATATTATGTTTGATGATAATCAACATAATGGGCTGGGACAAACGGGAGAAGCTTATTTGGTGGGCAATGATTATTTAATGAGAAGCACTTCCAGATTTCAGGATAACTCGGTTTTTAATACAGAAGCACAAACCACTGGTGTAAAAGATGCTTTTAAAGGTATTGTCGGAACTAAAGTAATAGATGATTACAGGAACATTTCTGTTTTAAGTTCATATAGTAAAGTTGGTATTGATGGGCTTAATTGGGTTGTTCTTGCTGAGATAGATACTAAAGAAGCAATGATTCCAATTTACTCAATTAGAAATGATATTCTTTATTTAAGTATTATTATAACAATATTGTTTTTTGGAATCGTAGTCCTGATATCAAAAATGATAACTGCTCCAATAAGAAAACTAAAAAATGCTGCTGATAAAATTTCAGATGGAGAATATGGTTGCACATTATCAGTAAAAAACAATGATGAGATTGGAAGTCTGACAAATGCATTTAATAATATGACCATCAAGCTAAAAGACCAATCAGAAAAATTAAAACAGGAAAGAATTATGCGACTGAGATCTATGATTGATGGTCAGGAGATTGAAAGACAGCGTCTGTCAAGGGAGTTGCATGATGGTTTAGGGCAATCAATACTTGCTATTAAAATGATGATTGAACGGGCTTTAAATACAAACCAAACGAAAACCAAAGAAATTTTGAACGATGCCCGGAACTTATTTTCAACAACACTAAAAGATATCAGAAACACATCAAACAACCTTATGCCGGCTGTGCTCAATGAATTCGGCATAATTACCGCCTTGAATAATCTTCATAAAGAAATCAAGAAAAATACAGGGATAAATGTTAAGTTTACATATTCAAAGCAAAAATATAATTTAGATAATAAAACGGAAACTTATATTTATAGAATTGCTCAAGAAACATTAAATAATGTAATAAAACATGCTGATGCCACTTGCATTGATATTAATTATACAGAAACCGAAAAAGAAATAATATTTACTGTTAAGGATAATGGAAAAGGTTTTAGTCTTAATCATAAATATCAAAATGGCAATGGTATTTCCAATATGAAAGAACGGGTAAATCTTTTGGGCGGGAAATTTGAAATTTTATCTTCTAAAAATAAAGGAACTTCTGTAAAAGCATTTATTCCGTATAAAGATATTTATGATGGAGAGAATAAAAATATTACTTGCGGATGACCATCTTCTTTTCAGGGATGGAATAAAGGCATTATTAGACGATGTTGACAATATTGAAATTATTGAAGAGGTGGCTAATGGGAAAGAATTACTTGAAAAATTAAAAACATCTTCTCCTGATATTGTAATTGCTGATATTTCAATGCCTTCAATGTCAGGTATTGAGGCTACCAAAATAATTACAGAGGAATATCCTGATATTAAAGTTTTGATTTTATCAATGCATAACGATGAAGAATTTATACTTAATTCGATAAAATCGGGTGCTAAGGGTTATCTGCCAAAAGATATTAGAAGGGATGAATTACTCAAAGCAATTTATTCAATTAGCAATGGAGAAGAATACTTTAGCAAAGATATTTCAGATACTATTTTACAAGGAATTATTAAAAAAACAAAGTCGGAATCAAAATTGTTGAATAAAATCCCCACCTTAACCAATCGTGAAATTGAAATAATTAAACTTGTTGCCGAAGGGTTTTTAAACAAGGAAATAGCAGATAAATTATATATAAGCATAAGAACTGTAGATTCCCATAAAAATAATATTATGCAAAAACTTAAGCTTAACTCAACTGTTGATTTAGTTAAATACGCCATAAAAAATAATTTAATAGAACTATAAGCACTTTGCACTTTCCAACAACTGCATCTTTCATATAAAAGTAGTTTGCACTTTTAAAAGATTTTAAAAAAACTTATTTAATTCTTTCAACCTACTATATAACTCTTTCATATCTTATTGATAATCAAGTTTGAATTAAGCTACGGTTTTTAGTCCCGTTAGGGACTTAATATTTATAGAAAATGAAATACACCCATAATCAAAGTCCCGTAGGGACGGAATATTAAAAATCATGGCTAATACATACACAAGAAATTCAATAATATTCCATCCCTACGGGACTTGAGCTTTATTGCAATTGTTCTTTCTTTCTATAAATATTAAGTCCCTAACGGGACAATAGCTACTTCATTTGATGAATAACCTTTTCATGAATAAACCGGACTTTGTTCAGATTCTCAGTTTTCTGACAGCCACTAAATAGGTAATTTACTTAGTATTTTACATATAATACTTAGAAGAAAATTAAGTGAAAACCACTATTTTTTTATTAGTGTGTACATATTAATTTTGTTTGCTAAAGTATTTTTAGTATAAATCAAAAATTTATTACCATGAACAAAATAAATGTAATTGCTATTTTGATTTTTTTTCTTCTTACAGGTTTTAGCACAAAAAATTATGGGCAAGAATCACCTAAAAAAAGTAAGTTAGGTTTTGATGTCGGTGCAGATATTATGAGTCGTTATGTTTGGCGCGGGACTCAATTTGGTGGAAGTTCACCGAGTATTCAGCCTTTTACGAGCTTGAGCATTGGTAATCTTGAAATTGGTGCGTGGGGGGCATATTCCACAGGAGGAATTAATCCTTATCAAGAATTTGATTTTTATGCAACTTATAATTTTGCTGATGAAATGTTCTCGGTAACAATTACCGATTATTTTTTCCCTGATGATACATCGGACTATAAGTATTTTAAATATGGAAAAGATAATACAGGACATATTTTCGAGGGAACTATTAGTTTCAACGGCACAGAAAAAATTCCTGTAAGTCTTCTTATAGCAACAAATTTTTATGGATGTGATGCTAAAAAAATTAATGATGATGTTAATAGTTCTGATTTTAATGAAGAAGATGGAATACAGTATTCTACTTACTTTGAATTAGGATATTCAACAAGCATCAGGGAAGTGGATTTTGATGCATTTTTGGGTTTTACCCCAAATAGTCCGAAAAAGGCTGATGTTGCTTCCGGGTATATTGGTGAAAACGGATTTTATGGTAATAATTCAGGAATAGTTAATCTGGGATTTACAGTAGCAAAAGAAATAAAGATTACTAATGAATATTCATTACCTGTTTCTGCTTCAGTTATTACAAACCCGCAGGCAGAGAAAATTTATTTTGTTTTTGGCATTTCTTTATAAATAATATATTAACTAATTAAAAATTTAAAATTATGATTGATACAGGATCTACGGCTTTTATGATTCTTTGTACAAGCCTTGTAATGTTAATGACCCCGGGACTTGCATTTTTTTACGGTGGATTATCCGGGAGAAGAAATATCCTTGGAATTATGATGCAAACTTTTGTATCATTAGGTGTTACTACAATAATGTGGGTAGCAATTGGATATTCATTGTGCTTTAGTGGCGGTGAAGGTGGGATTATTGGAAATTTAAATCATGCTTTTTTAAATGGTATTCCATTTAATGAACTGTTTAGCGGAGCTGATGGTAAATATCCAACATACATTTTTATTGCTTATCAAATGATGTTTGCAATTCTCACTCCTACGTTGATTACCGGTGCATTTGTTAATAGGATTACCTTTAAATCTTATCTTATTTTCCTTGTGTTTTGGCAATTATTTGTTTACTACCCCTTTGTTCACATGGTTTGGGGCGGTGGTATTTTAGCCGAATGGGGTGTTCTTGATTTTGCAGGTGGGGTTGTTGTTCATGTAACAGCCGGATTTGCTGCACTTGCTTCAGTAATTTATGTTGGAAAACGTCACGACCGCCAGTCTCCTCCAAACAGTATTCCCCTGGTTGCAATCGGAACAGGATTATTATGGTTTGGATGGTATGGCTTTAATGCCGGCAGCGAATTAGCTGTTAATTCTGTTACAACCCTGGCATTTTTAAATACAGATGTTGCAGCTTCTTTTGCAGCAATTACCTGGCTAATTATTGAATGGATCAGAGAAGGCAAACCAAAGTTTGTAGGATTAATGACAGGTGCAGTTGCAGGACTTGCAACTATTACACCGGCAGCAGGCTTTGTTCCTTTATGGGCGGCAATGATAATTGGTATTGCCGCAGGTTCAATCTGTTACATTGCAGTTCAATTTAAAAACAAACTTGGCTGGGACGATGCCCTTGATGTTTGGGGAGTTCACGGTGTAGGAGGTCTTGTGGGCATGATTTCGCTTGGTATATTTGCTTCAGCAGCAGTCAACGGGCAATCAGGATTAATTGAAGGCGATGGAGGTTTCTTTATCAAAGAAGTAGTGGCAGTTGTAATCGGTGCAGTTTATGCTTTCTTATTTACTTACCTGATGTTGGTAATTATTAATTTCATAACCCCCGTTAAAGTTTCCAAGGAGGTGGAAAAAGCCGGACTCGACAAATCATTGCATGGTGAAGTTGCTTATGATGAATATGTTTTATAACAAGTAAAAATACTCGAATATTGAAAAAGCTGTCATGTTTTACTGACAGCTTTTTTTTTGGTAATATCAGAACTTAGTATTTTATACCAATTGTATTTTAAAATGCGCTGAAAGTGCATTTTGAAATTTACAATGGTTAATG
>JAIORY010000221.1 GCA_021107915.1 Bacteroidales bacterium
ATTGGAAATGATTTTGCAAAATTAAGAAATTAATTTTCGTAAGTCAATAAAAATTTTAATAATCATCCAAGTTTTTGGAAAAATCCTCCAAGTTTTTAAAAAACTTGGAGGATTTAATAAAATGATTTTGTATTTTTGTATAAAATTAATACAAGATGAAAGAAATAATTTTTATCGTAGAAGAAGCACAAGAGGGCGGTTATATTGCAAAATCACTTGGTGAAAATATTTTTACTCAAGCAGATACTTTATCTGAATTAAAAATAATGATTAAAGATGCTGTGATTTGTCATTTTGATAAAGGAAACCACCCTGAAATCGTTAGATTACATTTTATTAAGGATGAGATATTTTCAATTGCAGTATGAAATTAATACGTAATATATCTGCTACAGAACTCATTTAAAAACTTAAAGTATTTGGTTATAAACCAACCAGGCAAACCGGAAGTCATATCCGTTTAACTACATACCAAAATGGCACTCATCATATTACTATTCCCAATCATAAAATATTACGAATAGGGACATTATCTTTTATATTAAAAAGTATTGCCGAACATTTTAAAAAAACCAAAGAAGACTTAATTGATGAATTATTTAATTAAAAATCCTCCAAGTTTTAAAAACTTGGAGAATTTACATTTTTCGCAAATCAACAAATTTTGGTTTAAAATGAAATAAAATCACTTTTCGTGCGAGATCAAAAACTCCTACATTCGAGTTATCAATTATTGTTGAGTCAGAACTACAGACAATTCCGTTATCAATATTTTTCAAAATGTAATCCGGCGAATTACATGTTTGTGCATCACCGGAAATATTATTTTCGATAAGACCTTTCCTGATCTCCCTGCAAAGTTCTCCGCTTTTGCTTATCGGTTTATCAAGATAAAATTCTACATTTTTAATATTATTTTTATTCAAATATTCAAGGGTAAGTTTTAAGGATCGTTCAACAAATTTATTACGAAATATTTTTCCATGTAATTCGGAAACATCCCTTAAAAAATTATCATTACAAATAAAAACCATATTTCCATTCAGATAACTTCCTACAGTTATCAATACATTATAACCATCTATATGAAGCAATTTGTTTTTGATGCTCTTATTATTTTTAACAAGAATATTTTTCCGTTTATAAATATTTTCATTTGTAGTTATTCCTCTGAAAAGCATTGCTCGTTCTTTTCCGGTAAGCATATATTTATCTCCAACAAGTTTAAGAATAGATTTTTGGGGATATTTTCTTTCGAGAAAATATTTGTAATCTTTTATGGCAATATTAAAATTTTTTGAAAAATTCATAATATTCAAGATGTGAATGATTTGTAAAGATTTGTAAAGATAGAGAATTTTTAAATCCGGATGATTTAAGCATTTACCACTCAAACAAAAAAATATGTTAATTAAGCTATTTTTTGTAAATTGCATTTTTTTTATTTATCAGGTATTTAATTAATTACTGATTATATTTTTAATTAAATCAATAAAATAAGGAGGGTACAATGTTTTACAAGAAAAAAATATTTATTGCTGCACTGACTTTCACAATGTTTTTACTGACTTTATTTATTAATGCCCAGACAATTATTGTTATATTGAAACAGCCACCGCCAAACCAATGGCATGTTGAAGATATGTGGCAATTAAACCTTATAAACACTACAAGTAATAATTTAGAAATTTATTTATTCGCTACTGTTGAGGAAGATAACACAGGAATAATATTTGAAGGAACAAGTACTCCATTTACATTGGAGCAAAATTATTCAGGACCTGTTAACCCGGGTGATCTGGATCCAGTAGATGTGGAATATCCTAATGATTATTATAAGGGTATTTTTATGAGAACCGGCACACTGCCGGCAGGAACATACACAATCTGTGTATATGTTAGAAGTGTTAACGGAGAAGAAATGGGATATGACTGTAAAATGCAGATAATTGAGCATGCATCACCACCGGAACTTATAAATCCTGTTGATGAGACAAATGTAACAGAAGGACTTCCGGTATTTTTATGGCTACCGCCTATGCCTATGAATGATTTCGTAAATTATACTATTAAGATTGTAGAATTATTGGATGGTCAGGTGCCAACAGAAGCAATGGAAGCTAATCCTGCATTTTATATCGAAGAAGATATTCCTGCAACCTCATTTCAGTTTCCTATTTCTGCAAGACCATTTGAATCCGGTATAAACTATGCATGGAAAGTAACTGCAATATCAGACAATGGTTTGGTAATTGGTGAAAGTCCTGTGTGGAGTTTTAAATACGAAGCAGCAGCAGTAGTTATATTTGAAGAACCAGACAATCTGGAACTTGTTTCTCCTATAACTGGCCAAGTATATGATGGTCCTGCTTCTCAACCCATAATCATGTTTAAATGGATGCCTATTGATATTAATGCGATTAATGTAACATTAACAGTTAATCCCATATCTATCTCCGAAGTATTTTATAATTTAACAATTTGGATGTTACCTGAATATCTTGCAAAAAAAGTTGAGGAAGGAAATACAATTATTGAAGAAGACCTTACAGACTTAGAACCATATTTTGTTAAAGAAGAAATTGAAGGAACATCTTGTGTTTATCCTTATGAATTTGATTTGGTGGAAATAATGTCAGGATATCATTATGCATGGCAAATACAAACATTTTGTGGGGTCGGGCAGCCAATTGTTGGTAAGTGTGGGAAAAGTGAAGTCAGGACATTTTCTGTGAATTTAGAACAGTTGGTTTCAAATTTAGACTGTGATAGCATCAGGAAAATGTTAGACAATTTAAAAGCACAACTGAAAGCTAAAACAAAAGATTGCTTAGATAAAGCTGATAGATTAAATGGACTTAAGGATAATCTATCTAACACAAAAAATATACTGAATCAAGCAAAAAAGAAAAAAAAGTCTTTGGAGGAAAAATTAAATAAGGACGAGACTTCTTTCAACAATACCTTTAACTATCTGAAGCAGATTTTGGGCAACGAAGCAACACTGATCGAGTATGGTAGTTCTGGAGATTTAAAACAAAAAGCAGCGGGACAAAATTATATTGGCAGTGGTGGTGTTGCTATTGTTTTTAGTGATACGCAAAGTGCTATGGATGCCTTTGATCGTTATCGTGCTGTAACCGGAGAAAGTATAGGTGCTTGTCTTAAAAACATACGCAAACTCAGAAAACAAAAGGAAACCTCTAAAAATGCCTTACAAAAAACTAAGAATAATATTAAAAAGCTAAATTCAAGAATAACAAAATTGCAGAATAATATTTCAAGTCTATCAAACGAATTAAAAGCTTGTAGAAATGAAATCAATAATCTTAGGGATAAAATAGCAGAATTAATAAATGCTTACGAGGAATGTGAGTTAGCATTTGATGCGGCTATGCAAGAGGCTGAGAGCTTGATAGAACATGTGGATGAAATAATCGGCTCAGGTATTAACTTGTCATTAGATTCTCTTAATAAAGATTTGAGGGAACTTCAGAGTGCTATTGATGATTGTTGTGGCACTGGTTGTGAATGTAGCGAAATGAGAAGTAGCCTGACTCAGGCTCAAGAGCATCGTCAAAACGCTAATGAGTTTATGAAACAAGCAAGAGCCAAACTAAAACAGGCGAAAGAAAAAGTTGGTACAAATCCACGTGAAGCCAATAAATTGGCTGAGGAAGCATCAATCTTAGTAAGAAATGCAAAAAACGAATTGAAAAACGCAAGGAATAAAATTCGAGGATTAGCCGGCAATAAATGTACACCTGGAACTATAAAGGATAAGAAAACTTACAAGAAATTTAAAAGAACAAAAATTGTTGATATTGGTTTAGTTCCTTATGAAGGTAACATTAAAGAATTCAAAAAGAGAATGAAGGATTATGAAAAAAGTGCTGCATGGATAAGCTGGGTATATAAATTTTCGAGTGTTTTAGAAAATTTGGGCAACTTAATAAATAGTGCTTTTGAGTTTATATTAGGAGGCATTGTAGATATAACCCAACCGGCAGATAAAGCTGTAATAGTGGATGCTATCTTAGAATCTTGGCCAAAAATTATTGAGTTTAATGAAGCAATGCAGATGTATTACATTGTGGAAGGACACGACGAAACCAAGGAGACATGGGAGGAATGTAACGAGTGCTGTAAATGGGTAAATAAAAAAGGGCCTGTTCGTAAAGGACCTACTGTCCAAAAAACAATACGAGCCAAAAGGAGAATTATTAAAAAAGCAGGGGAAATTGACATGAGAGTAAAAACCAATCAGAGTATGGATGATATTACAACACTAATAAAAAATATGGCATTATGGAAATGTGAATAAACGATTAATATAATTGGGGTTGCATATTTATATATTAAATTCATTAGAAATAAAAACAGGTAATGTGGGCAACAACAATTTTCACTTTACATTAGGTCTTAAAAGTCAAAAAAAAATACTACGAATACACTAAGACACCAAGATACACAAAGGACTAACAATCCATACTTTAAACTTAGTAAATTCTTTGAGTCTTTGGATTTTTTCACATTGTGAACCGCATGGTGTGGCTAAAAAGTTTTTTCGGAGTGGGCTTATTAATGGATTTATCCGAAAATTATTTATATTTGCGGCATGAATTACGCTGATCGAAATATACTAATTGCTCCATTTGCCAGAGTCGCCAATAAAGTTAATTGGCGTTTTGGTAGAGAATATCAATGCAATAATCATAATTCAGATGATCTGAAAAAGGTATTAAAACCTGGTATGATTATCCTTTCACACAAAAATTTTGAACTAACAAATGTTTTCATAAAAGGATACTGGACACACACAGCAATTGTAATTTCAGATGATGAGGTTGTTGAAGCAACAGGCAAGGGTGTACACAAGAAAACTATTGAACAGCTTATTACCACAATTGATGATTACATAATTCTAAAGCCTTTGTTTTGTGATGAATATGCGATGCAAAAAGCAAGCAGTTATGTTGCCGATGTGGTCGGTTATCCATATAATTTTTCCTTCCGACAATATACAAGATCATTTTATTGCTCAGAACTAATTTATTGGGCATATTTCAGATCCATTACTTCAAACGGAAATAATAATAAATACTATCAGACTATTACTGAATTTCTTGGCGAGAAAATCATCATGCCTCAGCATTTTACTGAAACTAAGAGTTTGTGGAAAGCAGTGAACTGCTGCTAAAAAAACCGTGAATCAAATCAGTATAATTATCATTTTGCAGTATATCTACTTTTATTGTTGTTATGTTCAAAAAGTCTTTTCTCGGGATTTGAGGTGAAACCCTTGTAGAAAATACCAATAGAATCGGATTTGATAATGTAAACGTAATAGCACATAATAAAAAAGGGTAGCTGTTTTTAGCTACCCTTAAATTTGTTAAGCGGTCTGGACGAGACTCGAACTCGCGACCTCCTGCGTGACAGGCAGGCATTCTA
>JAIORY010000452.1 GCA_021107915.1 Bacteroidales bacterium
TTTAATTCATTTTGAATTTTCAAAAGTGCATCCGCAACAGGCTTTCTAACAAATGCCTTTGGTGATAAATAAACCTGTTGTTTGGTGAAATTATTTTGTGTTGCATAACGAATATCCAGATTGATTCCGGGGATCAGCTTTTCAATATCCACCAAAGCTTTATCAGAATTTTCTGCAACTGATTTTTCGTAATCAGAAATATCAGAAATGATTTCCAGATCATAGTGATTTTCTTTTTGTTGTGTTTGTTGATGACAGGCAATTGATATCACTAATAATAATATCAACAAAATGATATTAGTTACGGAATTAAATATTTTTTTCATAGGAAAAGATGGGTTTAAAGATTTTTAATTATTTAGTATGTAATGAATTCCTGCATCCGGACCAAGCGGCAAACCTAAAGTCAACCATGCCACTAAAAGCAAAACCCATAAGATCAGGAAAACAAAGGAATAGGGGACCATGGTAGCAATTATAGTTCCTATACCGGCTTTTGGATCATATTTCTGAACAAAAGCAATGATCAGAGCAAAGAAACTCATCATAGGAGAAATCACATTGGTTACACTATCGCCGATACGATACACAACCTGAGACAATTCAGGCGAATACCCCATGATCATAAACATAGGAATAAAAATTGGTGCAAGTATTGCCCATTTGGCTGATGCACTTCCCATCAACATATTGATGACTGCAGCAAGCAAGATAAAAAGGATCATCAAAGGAATAAGTCCGATGTCGGCAGACATCAGAAGATTGGCTCCCTTAATAGCCATGATCATTCCAAGATTGCTCCACTTGAAATAAGCTACAAACTGAGCTGCAAAAAATACAAGAACGATGTAAGTAGCCAGGGTTTTCATGGAGGCGGCCATACCGTTAATAACATCCGAATCATTTTTAAAGGATCCCGTGGTAAAACCATATGCGAGACCCATTGAACCGGCAGTAATAAATAACATAGCAACCACTCCGCGAATTAGTGGTGAACTGAGTAATCCTCCATCACTTCCCAGTAAGAAACCGTCTTCAGGAATGATCCCGACAAGGGTTATGGTTAAGATGCTTAGAAAAGTGAGCAAAGCCATCAGCAAACCTTTTTTCTCTTTTTTTGAAAGTTTACCGAAGGAATTATCTTTTTTCCCAATCTCACCGGTATATTTACCCAACCTGGGTTCTACAATTTTTTCAGTAACAAACGTGCCTGCAATGGCAATAACAAAGGTGGATGCCACCATAAAGTAGTAATTGGCAGTAGGATTTACTTCGTATAAAGGATCAAGAATTCTGGCTCCTTCCTGAGACAATCCTGCCAACAAAGGGTCAACGGTTCCTAAAACTAAATTGGCACTAAATCCGCCTGATACACCTGCAAAAGCTGCTGCCATACCGGCTATCGGATGTCTGCCCACAGCCAAAAAAATAACACCGGCAAGCGGTATTAGCAAAACATATCCAACATCCGATGCAACATTCGATAATATACCGGTAAAAACAATTACAAACGTCAGTAAACGCTTGGGAGAATTTAATACCATCATCCGAATAATAGCATTTATCAGTCCGCTCTGTTCGGTAATACCAATACCGAGCAAGGCTACAAGTACAATTCCCAGGGGAGCAAATCCTGTAAAATTATCTACCATTTCAAGCAGAACACGATGAATACCATCATGGGATAAAAGATTAACCGGTCTGATGATTTCATTGGTTCCGGGATGAACAGCTTCCCATCCCAAAGCATAACCTATTGCTGACAATACCAAAGCAGCGAGGGCAAATAATGCAAAAAGTGTAGCCGGATGTGGTAAAGCGTTACCGGCTCGTTCTGTCCAATTTAACATCCGCTGAAAAATCCCTGTACTCTTCTTAGGTGTACTCATATAAACATAGTTTTATAAATTGCATATTTTTACGCAAAAATATAAAAACTTAACAAATTATAAGAAAAAAAAAACAAACCTAAAGGCCCATGGTAAGTTCAATGCTAAATAATTTACTTTTTATCATTTCTGAAAGAGAAGCAGGATTTCTAAACCTGCCACTATAATGAATGCTTAATCCCATAATTTATAAATATTAATTGTATAAATTTAGATACATAATTTATCTGTAAATCTGTGGCTAATTACAACTTCAACTCCTCAAATAAGAAGCTCCGTTAATATCCAAAATGCAACCCGTCATAAAATCAGTTCCTTCGGAAGCGAGATAAACAATTGCTTGTGCTATTTCCTCAGGTTTTGCAATTCTGTTCATCGGACTTTGTTGTTTTATAAAATCACCCCGCGGAGTGTTCATCTCATTTTTGGTCATATCAGTATCAACCCATCCGGGAGCAAGGGTATAAACAAAAACTTTATTCGGTGCCAATGCTTTTGCAAAAGATTGTCCGAATGCATTTACGGCTGCTTTAGCGGCTCCATAAGCAGGAGCGGTCGGCTCGCCACGAAAAGCACCACGCGAACTTACATTAATAATTTTTCCTCCACCTTGCTTAGTCATCGACTTTGAAATTAAAAAAGTAAGATTCGCAAGACCTGTTAAATTAGTGTTAATTGTCCTTTTCCATGAATCCTGCCACTCATCATAATTTAAAAGTAGAAAATCAATTTCTTCATAAATTCCTGCATTATTTACCAGTATATCAACTTTATCCACTTTAGTAAAAACTTCATCAGTCATTCTGTTTACCTCATCAGCTACGGAAATATCCGCCTGAATTATAAAGTGTCCTTGACCAGACAATTCATCTAAAAATTCAACAGCTTTCTTTTTATTTTTGTTATAATGTATGATAACTTTAGCTCCGGATTCAGCAAACATCTTAGCAGTTTCTCTGCCAATTCCTCTTGAAGCTCCGGTAACTAATACGGTTTTGTTTTTGAAATTGATATTCATAATTTAAAATATTATTGAGTAAAATTAGAAATATTATCGCATTAAGCAAAATATTTACCAAAATCAATCATTATCTATTTATTCAAAAGATTATTTTAATTTTATCAAAAATTTAATACCAAATCATAAAATTTTTAAAATGAAGAAATCAATTACTTTTCAATTACTTATAATTTTTCTTATAAGTTTATTATTCGCTTGTAATCCAAAAGAAGAAAAAGAACAAGCAAAAGATATTGACACTAAAACCAGGCAAATGGTTGATAGCATTGGTTTTGCTACTACTGCATCACAAATGGATTCAATCATTAAAAGAATAAATAACACTCAGGGTGAATTATTACAAAATGCTATTACCAATGCAGGTATTGATTCAAATACAACATGGAAAACCTGCATCTCGCCACATGACGATTATGCTTATGTCGGCTATCTTTATCCTGCTGTTTTAAATAATATAAAGGCCAAAACTATTATCATTTTTGGTGTTGCTCATAAAGCAAAACAACTTGGACTGGAAGATAAAATCATTTTTGATTCTTACGATTACTGGCAGTCACCTTACGGAAAAATAAAAGTTTCACCTTTACGGGATTCACTAATGAATATGATTCAAAATACTCATTACATTATTAATGATACAATGCAAAGTATCGAACATTCGGTTGAAGCTGTTTTGCCGTTCCTGCAATACAATAATCCCGAAATAGAAATAATTTCAATTCTGATACCGTATATGTCATACAACACAATGACCAAAATTGCTATGCCCTTAGCTTTTAGAATCAAACAACTGATAGAAAGAAATAATCTAAAATGGGGAAAAGATATTGCTTTTGTCATAAGCTCGGATGCTGTTCATTATGGTGATAGAGGATGGGGTGGTACAAATTATTCATTTTTTGGAACAGACTCGGTCGGGTATAATAAAGCAATAACGCATGAACACAGAATTATTGATAAATGCCTTGTTGGAAATTTAGCTTCCGAGAAGATTATGAAATTTATAAATTATACGGTTTTGCAAAGTGATTACAAACAATATATCTGGACATGGTGCGGAAGATATTCGGTGCCATTCGGATTATTAACAACATTTTATCTTCAAAATCAGTTAGGTGAAAATTTAAACGGAATATTAGTTGATTATGCAACAAGTATTGACCATAATCGTTTGGAGGTAAAAGATATCGGAATGAGTGTTACTGCTCCGGCAAACTCGCATCATTGGGTTGGGTATGCCGGAATTGGGTATGAGTAAGGTGATTGATGTTGATGGTAAATTGATGGTAATTGGTTGTAATTAATTGTAATTGGTTGTAATTGATTGTAATTAATTTCAATCATTTAAGCATAAAAGCCGCTAAGCGGGTAATTTAATAATATGCAGAAAATTATCAACCTATATATCTGTTTGTTAGAAACCCGCTAAGCGGCTGAAAATTAATAAACTTTTGTTTTCAGAGTGGACTCAGGAATGGAGTATTGGGGGTATTGAAGAACAAACTCAAAACTCAAAACTCAAAACCTAAAACTCGAAACCCAATATTTAATATCTTTGCAATAAAATAACAAATATGAAAGTAGCTGTAGTAGGTGCAACCGGACTTGTTGGTTCAAAAATGATAGAAATACTTGAAGAACGAGATTTCGCTGTTTCCGAATTACTGGCTGTTGCTTCGGACAAGTCTGTGGGTAAAACAATTATTTTTAAAAAGAAAGAATATTCTGTAATTAATATTGAAGAAGCTATTTCCAAAAAGCCTGATATTGCTTTGTTTTCGGCGGGTGGTGAAACTTCAAAAAAATGGGCAAAGAAATTTTCAGAGCAGGGGACTTTTGTTATTGACAACTCATCAGCATGGAGAATGGAACCTGACATAAAATTAATCGTACCTGAAGTAAATGCAGTTATCCTAAAACCGAATGACACATTAATCGCTAATCCAAATTGCTCTACAATCCAAATGGTAATTGCTCTTGCGCCTTTGCACTTAAAATATAAAATAAAAAGAATAATCGTTTCGACTTATCAATCAGTTAGTGGTTCGGGAATAAAAGCTGTTAAACAATTAGAAAATGAAAGAACCGGAAAAACAGAAGAAAAATTTTATCCTCACAAAATAGATAAAAACTGCCTGCCACATTGTGATGATTTTACAGAAAACGGATATACCAAAGAAGAATTAAAACTTATAAATGAAACAAGGAAAATACTTAATGATCAAAATTTAATGATTACTGCAACAGCAGTCAGGGTGCCGGTTACGGGGGGACATTCTGAAAGTGTAAACATAGAATTTGAAAATGATTTTGAATTATCCGATGTCAGGGAAATTTTCAGAAATACAGATGGGATAATTTTGCAAGATGACCCTTTGAATAATATCTATCCAATGCCATCGAATGCTGAAGAAAAAGATGAAGTTTTTATCGGCAGAATTCGTAGAGACTTCTCTCAGCCAAACAGTTTAAATCTTTGGATAGTTTCTGATAATCTCCGAAAAGGAGCCGCCACCAATGCTGTTCAAATAG
>JAIORY010000233.1 GCA_021107915.1 Bacteroidales bacterium
ATTATGAAACATTATCTTATAAATACAAAAAATGTTGGGCAAAACATAAAAAACGTACATCACATCGGAAATCATTTTTTATGACTATATTTGTAACATGAAACTTAGAATATTCATAGATACCTCCGTTATTGGAGGATTTTTTGACGAGGAATTTGAAGAAGCGACAAAAGGACTTTTTCGAAGACTTGAAAAAAAAGAAATAATTTTCGTCATTTCAGACTTGCTTGACCTTGAGTTATCAAACGCACCAAAACGAGTAAGAGAACTACTTCATAATTATTCAAATGACAATTTCGAGCGAATTTCAGTAAATCAAGAAACAATTGACCTTGCTAACACTTATATTGATGAAAAAGTTGTTGGACGAACCAGCGTAGAAGATTGCAGACACATTGCTTTAGCAACAATAAACAAGGTAGATGTTTTAGCAAGTTGGAATTTTAAACATATTGTAAATCTTGAAAAAATCAAAGGTTACAATTCAGTTAATTTAAAACTGGGCTATGCAATGATTGAGATAAGAAGCCCTAAAGACTTAAATAGATATGAAAACGATTAAAAAGAAAAAAATATTTGATGCTGTAAAAATGATGCGGGATATTAGGGATAAAGTTAGTATTGAAACTGCTAACATGACCTTGGAAGAATTGAAAAAATACATTGAAAAGAACATCAAAACTAGCGGATTGACACCCATTGGAAATATTAAAAAAATACAGTATGAAAACAGCTAAGGTACATAACTGTAAACTGTTATTAACTTGCGTATTAACAAAATGCACCACTGAGGACAAAAGCGAAATAATGCGTGTGGTGTAGTAAATATTTAGGAGTTAGTTTTAAATATAGATGACATCCAATAATATCTTCTTTTGATAAAATGAAATTTAACATGGAATTTGTTTATACTCCTTTATATGAAGATATCTTTCAAGAACAAGAACCTGTTCTTGGGGGTTTAGTTGCAGATATCCCTTCCCATGTTATTATTTGTTTGTTATCCTATGTTAATTCTAGATTGAACTTGGATACTTCCATTGAAAACCAGATATTATTGTTGAAAGAAATTTTACGAAGACAAGATTTAGCCATACAACATAAAATATATCATAACTTTATTGATTTTTCAAAGAAAAGTCGAGATGGATGTGAAATTTCAATTTTGTCAAGTCTTTATATTAAATCGTTCATTCATTATGAACTGATTAATTATAGAGATTTTTCTATTATTGATACCACACCAAAGCAGGAACTAAATTTCTTTAAGGCTTATATGATTATCGTAACCCGAAAATCAAATGAAGCTGGTGAAATCTATAGCAAAGAACGTGAATTGTATGAAGGTGAGTTTTTTCCTATCCATACTTGGCCAATATTGCTAAGTCAGGTTGAAGCAACTAGTCGACAAGACCCAATATCTAGCTTAATTCGATCAATATGTTTTTTTAATTATCTTCAATATCATTCGAGATATTCAGAATATATTAATAATTTTCTTCAAAAGAATGGTCAAAGTAGTTCATGGGAATATGTTATTTCATTTATGAATATTTTAAACTTTAGTTGGGAAAAACATCATAATGGGCAAATGTCTTTTTCATTTTCATGTGAAAATAAAATGAGACTATTATTTGACTCTCTATGTATAGACTCAAAACAATATTCCCTTGAATATAGGGATAAAATTGAGAATTGCAGATTACTAAAAGCCAAACCGTTATTTAAAAGTGGTAATGATTATGTTGTTATGGATTGGGACTTAATAATCAATAAAATCTATGAAGGATTAGTGTTTGATTTCTTTGAGCGTTCAGGTATTAAAGAACAAAAACAAGTTAATAGCATTCCCAATTTTAAGCAAATAATTGGAAAAGAAATTACAGAAACATTTACATTTCAACGAATTATTGAAGGTATCCTAAAAAAGAAATATACAATTCTAAATTTCCCAAAAGATGATTCAAATGGTGAACCAGATGCTTATTTTAGAAATGGAAATAGTATTGTCCTTTTTGAAATAAAAGACTCTTATTTTGCAGATAAAGTACTAAAATCAGGTTCATACTCACAGATTAAGAAAGAAATTGATAAAAAGTATAATAATCCTCGTAAGGGTGTAGGACAATTAATTAAACAGATAAATAAACTACAGAAATCTCCTTTTGAAGATAAAAATTATGTTGAACTAGGATTGAAACCGAGGAACCTGAATATATACCCAGTAATTATTTATACAGATATTCATTTTGGAATGCCAGGAATTAGTAATTATTTAATAAATGAGTTTGAACAGGGGATAAACAATTTAGGTAGCAAAGAGTCATTCAGGAAAATCCATAAATTAACTTTTTTAGATTTTAATTTTTTAATAAACTCTTTTAATTTATTTAAAGACTATGAATTCATTAAAATAATTGATGCTATGCATAGAGAATTGGAGAAGAGAAGGAAAAAGCATAATTACAAGAACGAAGTTCCCTTTCTGTTTAGTTATAATGATAATCAAGAAAGGATAATTGAAGCCTTATATGATATTGATAAAAATGAAAAATTGGACATTAAAGAGATTATGAAACTATTAAATATGACTGAAGGGCTACCAAACTAATAACTAAAGCTAATAATACCTATACCGCATGCTGCAATTAATTGTAAACTTGAATATTATGTTACATAATTTAATATATTTGTAAGCAGAAAAATTGGAAATATTAAAGCGGTATGCAGCATAGCCGCACTATTGTAAGGCATTTGAAGAAACCAAATATTAACCGTGAGAATACGCAAGGAATAGGTTATCTTTGTAATTTAATTTAAAGGAAAATTTATGACATTTTGGAATACGGATATTGAGAAAAGATTTTTTACGGAAGCAATGAAAAACTTTGCTTCACCAGAACAATTATTTTACAAATTAACTGACGGTTATTTTGCATATGTCCCAAAGGGAAAAAGTGCGGAAGGACAAGCGTTACAGAGCAGAAATTCACTAATTGGACAATATACTGAAAAATGGAGCAAAGACTTTTTTCAACCAATTGCTGAAAGTTTAGGATTATTTGCAGTCAATAGTGTAGTTTGCCCCGAACTTGGATTAACCACTCAAAGTGATGCAGATTTAGCATTTTGCATTACGAATGAATGCTTACAAAAAGCAGAAAATATAAAACTGCTCTTTGAAATTAAAATGAGTATTGTCAACAATTACAAATTTGAGAATGACCAAGTAAATTTTGTTGGCGACTATAAAACTCACAAAGGAAACCCTTCAATCCTTCGTTCTGACTCTATGCTTAAAGCAATTGGAAAATCTATTAACATTAGAGTTTCTGGAACGGAATCAACAAAAATCCCAATTATCATTCTTGGAAATAGTCCAATTACAAAAAACTACTCAAAAAAAGTGGACTTTTTGAAAAAGGCTGGAATTATTCAAAGTTTCATTTCCTTATATCCAAACCCGACAAATGATTTTATTAAAAACACGGATGGTAAAGGTTTTCAAACATTCAATGAGTATCAAGACTTAACCAATTTCATTACAGAAGTAATTAATTCTGATATGAATTTCTTTTCTTCAATGTTGCCGAGAAGAAAATTAGGACAAATTATAACTGTATCTGCAAAAGAAAAAAATAATGTTTCAAAAGCAGAGAAATTTTTAAGTTTAATAAATGAATAAGTTGGAGAAAATGAATAAGTTGGAGAAAATGAAAACTACATATCAAAGGAAAAAAGGAACAGAATCAAGTTCATTTGGAACGAATGGCAGAATAAATCACGATTCATCTAAATTTTATGATTCTAAATTATACAACGAATTAGTAAATAATAAACAAGTTAAGAAAGAAACTAATATATTTCCGGAAGACTTACTAAATACGATAATATTTGGCTCTGCAGAAGATATGTCAATGATACCAGATAATTCATTACATCTAATGATTACATCACCACCTTACAATGTATCAAAAGAATATGACGAAGATTTATCTTTATCCGAATATTTGGAAGTGCTAAAAAAGGTTTTCACAGAAACTTATAGAGTTTTAGTTAATGGTGGTCGTGCTTGCATAAATGTTGCAAATCTTGGCAGAAAACCATATATACCGCTTTCAGATTACATTTCAAAAATGATGATTGAAATCGGGTTCAATATGCGTGGTGAAATAATCTGGAATAAGGCAGCTAGTGCAAGTCCTTCTACTGCTTGGGGTAGTTGGATGTCGGCTTCTAATCCAATTTTAAGAGATATACACGAATATATTTTAGTATTCTCAAAAGGAGATTATAAAAGAGACCGTAATAGAAACGAAAAAGAAACAAAGCAAAACTCAATTTCGAGAGATGAATTTATGGAGTGGACAAAATCTATTTGGACATTCAATGCGGAATCTGCAAGAAGAGTAGGACATCCAGCACCATTCCCCATCGACTTACCACATAGATTGATACAATTGTATTCTTTTAAAACTGATATTATTTTAGACCCGTTTATTGGTAGCGGAACGACTGCAATTGCAGCATTAAAAAGTTATAGAAAATATGTTGGATTTGAAATAAGTCAAGAATATATTGACTTGACAAAAAAGAGAACTGCACCATTTGAAAATATGTTAAAACTTGATTGACAAAGAAAAACGCTCTACAACACCTAAGCATATAAAAATTCCGTAGTGCGGCAGAATTTATGGTTTTTATATGCATTGTTGAACGACATCAAAAGTTGCGGGTGTTGGCTATTTCAGAGGATAATAATTTGCCGGTTTTTTTGTAGTACGCTTAAATCGGCTTATATTTGTCTGATTAGTAATAAAACGGTGGGTTTTTAGACAAATTACCGTTATGGATAAGCCAAAATACAAATATCGTAATGACTTATGGTTATAACCTTTGGATATTAAAATAATCTTTTGAAATTTTAGAAAATTTGTAGTACTATAAATCCGTAAGGATTTTTATTAGTGCAATTAAATGAGTAGATTAAACAGAAAACCATTCACTTATTTTAGTGATACAAAATTAGTGCTAATAAGTGAAATTAGTGTCAAAATGAATCCGCTTGCGGATTTAAGGTCATATAAAAAACAAAAATGACACATTAATAAAACAAAAAAATGTCATATCTTTGTAATAAATAATAATGTTATGAATAGAGAAATATTGATAAACAGAACAATTGACAATATTCATTTACTTCCTGATTGGAGGTTAAAAGAAATATCTGATTATATTGATTTTCTTTTAAAGTCATTTGATTTTTTAAATGATGAAGATGACCTTTATAATGAAACTGACTTAATAGAGAAATACCAATGAAAAAAGGTGATATTGTTCTTATTCCATTTCCTTATTAAAACAATTACTCGGACTGAATTAAATACGAGAGC
>JAIORY010000323.1 GCA_021107915.1 Bacteroidales bacterium
GGTTCATAATACAGATAGAAAATGTTGGGAATGTCATAGAGAAATTCCTCATGGTAGGGTTAGTAGTTTATCCAGTGTGCCAAATGCAAAGGTTCCTGTACCGGAAAGCCCGGTACCTGAGTGGTTAAAACAATTAATAAATAAATATTAAGCTATGAAATAGCCAACAGCTAATAGCCAAAATATCAAATAATTATAAAATATAAACACATGAAGTCAATTAACGAACAAGTGAAACGTAAGCCATGGTTAAACTGGGTGTTATTTCTAAGTACTATAGTAATAGTGTTTTTTTTAGGATTACTTGCATCTTCAATTATGGAAAGAAGAGCCGAAGCTGTATTTGTTTATACTCCACAAGTAGAGCTTTCAGATTGGGAACCAAGAAATGAAGTTTGGGGCGAAAATTACCCAAGAGAATTTCAATCTTTGTTACAAACCGAAGATAATACTTTCAAATCTAAATACAATGGTAATGCTATGATTGATATGTTGGAAGTAGATCCCCGATTGGTCGTTCTTTGGGCCGGTTATGGATTTTCAAAAGATTACAACCAAGGTAGAGGGCATTATTATGCAATTACAGATATTCACAACACATTAAGAACAGGTGGCCCAACCGGAAAAGATGACGGACCTATGCCAACAACTTGCTGGACTTGCAAAGGACCTGATATACCAAGAACGATGCATAACTTAATGGATACAATGGGGTCGAAAGAAGGTTTGGCAGAATTCTATAGAGGCAAATGGGCAAGATGGGGTGAAGAAATTGTTAACCCAATAGGATGCGCCGATTGCCACGATCCTGAAAATATGAATCTTCGTATTTCACGACCAGCCCTTATCGAAGCTTTCCAAAGACAAGGAAAAGACATCACTAAAGCAACTCATCAGGAAATGAGATCGTTGGTTTGCGCTCAATGCCATGTAGAATATTATTTTGATAAAAGCAAATTTGAAGGTAGTGATTATCTTATTTTTCCGTGGGACAAAGGAATGACATGCGAAAACGCCGAAGCTTATTATGATGAAATAGATTTTAAAGATTGGACTCATAAATTAAGTAAAGCACCTATGTTAAAAACACAACATCCAGGTTATGAGATTTATCTTACAGGTGTTCACGCTGACAGAGGTGTTTCCTGTGCCGATTGTCACATGCCTTATAAAAGTGAAGGTGGTGTAAAATACACCGATCATCATATTCAAAGCCCTCTTAACAATGTTTCTAATTCCTGTCAGGTTTGCCACCGCGAAGAAACTGAGAAATTAATTGCTAATGTTTACGAAAGACAAGATAGAATTATCCAGAACAGAGATAAGTTAGAAGAATTAATCGTTCGTGCTCATGTTGAAGCAAAATTTGCATGGGATAAAGGAGCTACTGAAGAGCAAATGAAAGATATTTTAATGGATATTCGCCATTCACAATGGAGATGGGATTATGCAGCAGCCAGCCATGGTGGTTCATTTCACTCACCAGTAGAAACCGGACGAATTATTTCAACAGGTATTACTATTGCTCAGGAAGGTAGAATTAAATTAGCGAGATTATTAGCTGAACTTGGTTTTAACAAAGAAATACCTTATCCGGATATTTCCACAAAAGCAAAAGCTCAGGAATATATTGGCATGGATGCTGAAAAACTAAAAAGCGAAAAACAAAAATTCTTAAATATTTTAGTTCCACAATGGCTTGAAAAGGCTAAAGAAAGAGAAGATTCATGGAGTGTTAAAAGTATTTGATTAATTTTAATGAGCAACAATAAAAAAATTATTTGGCAGTATCCATGGGGGTATAGTGAGAGTTTTATAATTGCAATTACCTTAATGATTTTAGGTTTTGCAATTAATTATATAAGTAAAAGTACAGTCTCTACCATCCAATGGCCGCTTAACTTATTTTTTGGGATAGCGATAATAATTCTATTATTGCTTGTTTATTTTCTTTTTAAGAAGAAACCATTTTTAAAGTGGCTTTCCGGTACGCCTGCTGCAATAAGTGCAATTTGTCTTTACACTTTCCTTGTATTATTAATGGGTTTTATTCCTCAGGGATCACCAAAAGCAAGTGGTTTTATTCATGAAATTGGTTTGTATGATATTGTTTCAAGCCATGCTTTTTTATTTGCACAAATATATTTCTTAGTTGTTTTAGGAATGGTAACTTTAAAAAGAAGCTTTCCGTTAAGAGGTAAAAATATTGCTTTTTTTATAAATCATTTTGGATTATGGTTAACCTTATTTGCTGCAAGTATTGGCGCAGGAGATTTACAACGAGTTACACTTACAACTAATAAGACAAATGCCGTATATTTTGGGATAAATCACAAAGGAGAAGCTATTCATGATTTGGGTATTGCTATACAACTCAAAGAATTTAATATCGAAGAGTATCCACCAAAAGCTTTTATTATTGATGATAAATCAGGCACTATTCTTAATGAAAAACTATTTTATCTTGAAAATGGTAATAGTGGTGAAATTATGAACTGGGTGATAAAGGTGGATGACTTTTTTGAATATGGTATATGTATGGGTGATAAATTCCATCCGATATATGATATTGGTGCTGCACCGGCTGCTTATGTAATCGCTATAAATAAAAAAACTAAGAAAGTAAAAGAAGGTTGGATTAGTTGTGGAAGTTTTAGGTTTCAGGGAAATTTTTTAAAATTGTCTGATGGAATGATACTCGTAATGGCAGATCCTGAACCAAAAAGATATTCTTCAAAAGTTAAAATTTATACAACTTCAGGTAATGTTTTTGAAACTACAATTGAGGTAAATAAACCGGTTACTGTTGACGGATGGAAAATATATCAGTCAGATTATAACCACGATATGGGAAAATGGTCGGATATAAGTATTTTAGAATTAGTTAAAGACCCGTGGATTCCGGTTGTGTATTTTGGAATATTTATGCTGATTGTCGGGGCACTTTATATGTTTTGGATTGGGAATAAAAAATAGATTAATGGATATACTTAACTTTAATAATATTGCTTTTATTACTATTGCTTTATGGATAATAGGATCACTATTTATTTTGGGAGATCAAAAAATAAAAAATGGCAGATTAATTGGTAATTTATTTACTATCACTGGTACATTAGTAATTATTGTTTTCGTAATTATTTTATGGATAGAAATTGATAGACCTCCCATGCGTACAATTGGAGAGACAAGACTATGGTATGCTGTGTTTCTGCCAATAGTTGGCATTCTTACTTTTTTTAAATGGAAATATAAATGGTTTTTATTTTATAGTTTGGGATTAGCAATATTGTTTTTAATAATTAATATTTTAAAACCGGAAAACTTTGATAAAGTGCTTATGCCGGCTCTGCAAAGTCCATGGTTTGTTCCTCATGTTATTGTTTATATGCTATCTTATGCGTTGTTAGGAGTTTCATCTGTTGTTTCTGCATGGGGGCTATATTTAATCAAATTTAAAACTTTTAAACCCAAACTCCTTAACAAAGCAGATAATCTTGTTTATATGGGATTCTCATTGCTCACCTTAGGATTATTGTTTGGAGCTTTATGGGCAAAAGAAGCCTGGGGACATTATTGGACATGGGACCCCAAAGAAACATGGGCATTATTAACATGGTTAAGTTATTTGTTATATATACATTTTAGATTTAGACATAAACATAAAACAGTTACAGCTCTTTGGATTCTTGCTTTAGCATTTATAGTATTATTGATTTGTTGGATAGGGATTAATTATCTGGCAGTAAGCGGGAATTCGGTACATACATATACCAGTTAAAAGATTATATTTGATTATGTGATAACTGTTTACAATAATATAAAAGGAAATTGCCCTTATTTTGTGTTAGAATATTGAATTATTTGCCCTTATTCTGTGTCTGTTATTTATGAAAATTGCCCTTATTTTGTGATAAATGTTAATATAATTATTATTTTTGTAGAATGATTTACAGAGATATAATTGATGAATTAATTCGCTGGTCTGATAAAAACAACAGGAAACCTTTAATATTAAGAGGTGCCAGACAGGTTGGAAAAACTACTGCTGTTAATATTTTTTCTGAACAGTTTGAACAATATATTTACCTCAACTTAGAAAAAGTAGAGGATAAGTCATTATTTGAAAAGTATAAAGATGTAGATGATTTGGTAAAAGCAATCTTTTTTACAAAAAAGAAAAAAAGAGATGTTTCAAAAACTTTATTATTTATTGATGAAATTCAGGAACATCCTCCTGCAATGGCAATGTTAAGGTATTTCCATGAACGGCATTCTGATCTTTTCGTCATTGCTGCAGGTTCTCTTTTAGAATCTATATTTAGTAAAGATATTTCTTTTCCGGTTGGAAGAGTAGATTACCGTGTTGTTCGTCCTATGTCTTTCGGGGAGTTTTTGATGGCAATGAATGAGATAGAAGCATTAAAAGAGTTAAAAAATGTTCCATTAAATTCTTACGCTTTTGATAAATTGCTGAAGTTGTTTCATATTTATGCCTTGATTGGAGGAATGCCTGAGATTGTTTCTGATTATTCTAAAAATGAAGATTTAACAGAACTTGGTGATATATTTGAAACATTAATTGCTTCATATTTGGATGACGTTGAAAAATATGCAAGGAATGATTCTATGGTTCAAGTAATAAGACATACTATCCGTTCCTCATTTAGCGAAGCAGGGAACCGTATAAAACTATACGGTTTTGGAAGATCTAACTATGGTTCTAAAGAAATGGGAGAAGCCTTAAGAACATTGGAAAAGGCAATGCTTCTATCACTAATATACCCTGTAACACAGTCAAAATTACCTTTACTGCCTGACCATAAGCGTTCACCTAAATTACAATTGCTTGATACCGGACTTATGAATTATTTTGCACAAATACAAACAGAAGTTCTCGGTACAAATAACCTTACTAATGTGTATCGGGGTAAAGTTGCAGAGCACATTGTAGGACAGGAATTTCTTGCGGTTAAATTTAATGTATTAAGCCAATTAAATTTTTGGGTAAGAGAAAAAGTTCAATCGGAAGCAGAAGTTGATTTTATATATCCTTATCATGGCAAACTTATACCTGTTGAAGTTAAATCGGGAGCAACAGGAAGGCTTCGTTCATTACACCAATTTATGGATATGGCTGAACATAATATGGCTATTCGCTTTTATTCAGGAAATGTTCAACTTGACAAAATCAAAACAATAAACAATAAATTTTATAATCTTTTGAGTTTGCCATATTTTTTAGCTTCACAAATTGAAAGATACTTGGATTGGATGGAGACACAAATAAAATAGTTTGAAATAAAAAGAAAAATATCCAAAGACAAATGCTTGCGGATATTTTTCAAACAAAATACTTCTTTTTAAAAAATCCTTTATTGAAAATCTCAT
>JAIORY010000455.1 GCA_021107915.1 Bacteroidales bacterium
CTTAAAATATTATTTTTACCTTTACCATTCAAGGCACACACACCATTAGTGTGCATACTTTGACAAACAGCAAATAATTAAGTAACTTTGTAAAAAACGATTATTATGAGTACTGTTGAAATAAAAAATAATTTCCATAAGCTAATTGACAATTTTAACAATGATAGTATATTGTCGAAATTTTATAGCATATTAGAGCGTATATCAGAAACAAAAGAGGGGCAACTCTGGGATAGATTAACAGATGAAGAAAAACATGAGCTATCCCTCATTGATAACGAAACAGATGATGATGATAATTTAATACCTCATTCAAAGATACAAGAAAAACATAAAAAATGGCTCTAACAATAAAATGGTCAAAACATGCTGATAAAAATTTGACAAAATTATTGTGTATCTTCAAAAAGAGTGGGGTGAAAAAGCAACACAAGCCTTTGTTAAAAAGACATATGAATTTCTTGATTTATTAATTGATTTCCATGAAATTGGTTCCGTTGAAAACGCAGACAGACAAATTAGAGGATTTGTTATAGTTAAGCAAGTGGCAATTTTTTATAAGTTAAAAGGAAATAATATCGTGATACTAAATTTTTACGATAATCGGCAAAATCCAAAGCGAAAAAAATATAGATAAATCAACAAAATCCTGATGAAAAAGCGGTATGTACCATAACCGCAAAACGTTCAGCAACAAAATGAAAAACACACAATATATATTATTACTCATAATTATTGGATTTATTATTGCTTCTTGTAACAAAGAGAATCCTGACGACAAGATTACATATCACTATTTATGTGAAAGCATAAAACCTTATAAATTCAAGACAGGTAGTTATTGGATTTTTCAAAACGACATAACAGGAATTCTTGATAGCATTGTTGTAATGAGTGTCGAAAATGATTTATGTTGGACTACACCGTCTGTTCATGGACAACCCGGTACATTAGCTGAATTTTATAAAATGAATTTAAAAAGTTTTGCAACTTCTCAAGTTTACAATGACTATTTGACATTATATTACATAAAAAGAAATGGAGGTGGTGACTACGGTCAAAATGGACAACCTATTTTTATGGCAGATAGTGATATTGGGGATGAATTTAATGGAATGGAAATCATCGAAAAATTTCCAACTTTTGCAATTGGATGTAATACGTTTAGTAATGTTATTAAAACTAAAATCACAGCATCAGAGCAATACCAACCTATGTTTACAAATGATACTTATCTATGCTTTGCTGAAGATATTGGACTGATTAAAAAGATTACAGATTTAGGGAATGGAAATTTTGACTCTTGGAGTATAGAACGATGGAATGTGATAAAATAGAAATTACATTTGCCAATCAAGATACTGTATAAAAACCAAATTTATTAATTTTGGCATCAACTGAAAGAAAGCATTCGGAATACATATCTCGAATATGCTGGTTCAATTAGACAAAAGAAATCTTGAGTTTTAACAAAAAACACTACAAAAAACAAAGGTGAAATAATCACAATAGCGTGATAATTATTTATTAGTTTTACAACATTTAAAGAAAATTTCATAGCTTTACAGAAATTATTACAGTATGACAACTTTAGATAGCATAAAGAATCGATTGATTGACAAAATTCTTGCTGCCAGAAACGAACAATTATTGGAAGCAATAGAAAATATATTTGTTTCTACCCAAAAAGAAGAAGTAATTTCTCTTTCTTCAGAGCAAATCGAAATGTTAATGATGAGTGAACAAGATATTAAAAACGGTAATCTTGTTTCTGAATCCGAATTGGATAAACTTGATACGCAATGGCTTGGTTAAAAATATTTTGGACTTCAACAGCAATAAAGCAAAGAAATCACATCTTCGAATATTGGAATGAAAGAAATAAAAGTACTACCTTTTCAAAAAAACTTAATAAAAAAATTAAGGAAAGAGTAAAACTTCTTAAAACAATAATGTATGAAGGACATTTTGGCTACTCAACTGATTTAACTTATTATATTAATAATAAAGCCGGAATATAAATTTGGTGTAACATCATTATATGACTATGGAGACCAAATTTTCAACAGATATTTTAGAATAATGATTAGAGTGAAAATATGAAATGGTAATTTTTAAAACGGACTACTGTTACCGGGCATTTTACCGAACCTATCGTACTAAATTGAATCAAATCGCATCAGAAACATCGTATATTTATCGAATAATACTAATCATTTCATATTATTTTAAAAATATTATACTTTTGTATTATGAATCATAACGACATTTTACGCCGTATCCGCTACACTTTTGACTTTAGCGATTCGAAAATGATTGAGATATTTGGCTTAGCCGGACATCAGGTAAACAGGGCACAAATAAGCAATTGGCTGAAAAAAGATGATGATCCTGATTACGAAGGACTTTACGATCTGCAACTGGCAATTTTTTTGAATGGTTTTATAATTGATAAACGCGGCAAAAAAGAAGGACCTCTACCTATTCCGGAGAAACGTTTAAATAATAATATCATTTTCAGAAAATTAAAAATAGCATTAAACCTGAAAGATCATGATATTCTGGAGATTCTTGCTTTGGTTGATTTGCGTGTAAGTAAACACGAATTAAGTGCATTCTTTCGAAAGCCAAATCAAAGCCAATACCGCCAATGTAAAGATCAAATATTGCGTAACTTCTTACATGGCTTGCAGAAAAAATATCGTGTAAACTAAAAAATAATGAAGGCAGCCTCAATAGCAGAAATAAAACAGGAATTAAGCAGTCGCCCGCAGAGAGAGCTGCTAAAACTTTGTCTGCATCTGGCAAAATTTAAAAAGGAAAATAAAGAATTGTTGACCTATCTGTTGTATGAAGCTTCCGATGAACAGGCTTATATCGAAAGCATAAAAATAGAGATTGAACAAGAGTTTGAACTGATAAATAAAAAGACTTATTACTATATCAAAAAAAGCGTTCGCAAAATATTACGAAGCGTAAAAAAGTATATCCGATATTCTAAGAAAAAAGAAACAGAAGTAGAATTGTTGCTTTATTTTTGTTCTGAACTAAAAAAAATGAGTCCATCAATGAAAGGAAATACAGCCCTCTACAATCTCTACAATCGACAAATAGAAGCAATAAAAAAAGCAATATCTTTTTTACATGAAGATTTGCAATTTGATTATACCAATGAATTAGAAAATTAAGTGCCTAAAGCGAAAGAAAAAACACAAATAAAGAACAAGTTAACAATGAAAAGTTAACATTATTTATCATTTTAGCATTCAGGTATAAATATTTTCGCGAACTTGACATAAGCTCTTTTATTTCTTATCTTTATCATCTTTTTTATTTTAAAAATAAAGCCATGAAAAAATCAGTATTTCTAATTTTAGTTATTATATTTGGTTCTTTTTCAAACACATACAGTCAAAAGCCAGTGCTTGAATTAATCTTTACAGCTATTGACAGTGCTTCTTATCTACAGATTGATAGCATCAAAGTTATGAATCATACGCAGGGAGGCGATACTGTGCTGTATTGGCCTGATACAGTTCTTGTACTGGAATATCAGGTGGGAATATCCGAAATTAACAATGAAGAAGATAAGTTGCAGGTATTCCAAAACTACCCTAATCCTGTAAAAGACCAAACTACTCTCACTTTGTATCTTCCCGAAAAGGGGAAAGTAAATCTTGTAATCACGGACATATTAGGGCGCATGGTAAACAACACTGAGAGGTTATTGGAGAGGGGCTATCATTCGTTCCGATTTACCCCCGGAGGCAGGGAAATATTTTTCTTTTCAGCTTTTTGGCAAGGAATCAGCAGTAGTATCAAAATCTTAAATGCATCTTCTATGGTAAAACGGGCAAGCTCTCTTGAATATTTAGGAATCGATATTGTTGAGCCGCAATTTAAGTCAGTAAAAGCCATTCAGAGTTTTGTATTCAGTCCTGGCGATATGCTACTCTTCATAGGTTATGCAGATACGCTTCAATCCGGCATACCGGACACAACTGAAAACAGCAAAACTTTTACCTTCCAGTTTGCAAATAACATCCCATGTCCGGGCTCACCAACGGTTACTCACTATGGACAGACCTACAACACAATTCAAATTTTCAGTCAGTGCTGGCTGAAAGAAAACCTTAATGTAGGTACCATGATTTCCGGTAGCAATGGTATGATAAATAACGGGATAATTGAAAAATACTGTTATGATGACGACCCTGCCTATTGTAATGAATATGGAGGCTTATACCAGTGGGACGAAATGATGCAATACACGACACAGCAAGGCACCCAAGGCATTTGCCCGTCGGGCTGGCACCTTCCAACTGATGAGGAGTGGAAAATTCTGGAAGGGACTGTTGACAGCCAGTATGGGATTGGAGACCCGCAATGGAACATATATTGGAGTTTTCGTGGTTTTGATGCCGGGGCGAACCTGAAAACCAATAGTGGCTGGTACTCTGGAGGAAACGGAACCAATCTGTTTGGATTTTCAGGTATGCCAGGTGGTGGTCGCGGCCATGCTGGTGACTTCGCAGGCATTGGCGAAAACGGTTGCTGGTGGACATCTACGGATGAGTATACTGGCAACGCATGGGATCGCTCACTTTCTGGGGGCAGTCCGTATGTTTACCGGGACGCCGGCCCGCAAGATGCTGGTTGTTCAGTGCGTTGTGTCCGGAATTATTAGATTATTTAGGGTATGGGTCGAATTTATCTCGTGAAATGCGAGGCATATTTAACGAGAGTTACATCAAATTTTTTATAAATCTAAAAACAGTAAAAAATGAAAACAAAAATAAATTATTTCAAACTAAGTTTGATCATTGCATTTTTCTTTTCAATTTCATACTGCAATGCTCAAGATCAACCAGACACACTATCTCGTCATATCGAAACCACAGACGGAAATACTTATATAGGAAAAATCCTTGAACAGGATTCAGTAAAAATTCTATTCCTTTCCGACAAATTAGGTGAAATAAGTATTATTAAAACCGATATTAAAAAGATACATATTCTTGATAAAACAAAGATAAAAGATAAGAAATATTGGTTTGACAATCCACAAGCAACCCGTTATTTTTTCTCACCAAATGGTTATGGATTAAAAGCAGGTGAAGGTTATTATCAAAACGTGTGGGTGATGGTTAATTCCTTTGCAGTAGGGGTTACTGACTATTTTTCAATTGGAGGTGGTTTAGTTCCACTTTTTCTTTTTGCAGGTGGTTCTACTCCGGTTTTGCTAACACCAAAGTTTTCTATTCCGGTTTCAAAAGACAAAATTAGTCTGGGTGCAGGAGCTTTGCTTGGCACTATATTGGGAGAAAAAGAAACAGGATTTGGAATACTCTATGGCATATCAACCTTTGGATCAAAAGATAATAATCTAA
>JAIORY010000184.1 GCA_021107915.1 Bacteroidales bacterium
ACCACATCAATAATAGTTCCGTCAACCCATTTGATGGCTGCAACTATTTCATCACCGATATTTGGTTTTGCAGGTTTTCCACAAATTTTCTCTGCTTCGTCTTTAAGTTCTTCAATTGTTTTGATAGGAAGATTGCTGTCTTTCAATTTCTCCATCAGGTCTTTACGTAGTGGGTTAATTGCAATTCCACGTTCGGTTACAATTACATCAATAAGTTCTCCCGGACCACAAATAGTAGTAACTTCATCTTTAATAACAGGAATCCTGTCGCGGAAAAGAGGAATTGGTAAAATTGTACATTTTGAGAAAAGACAGTTCTGCCAGCCACCAATACCATGCAGTAAATATCCATCGGAATGAGTTACAACATTTGCATTAAAATTAACATCAACCTCAGTAGCACCAAGTATCACAACATCAACCATAGTAGAAAAATTTCCTTTACTGTGATAATTATAACTTGTAAAAGGACTTGTATTTACATGTCCCTGATTTTCGCGCATCGAGCGTACGCCTTCAAGATCGAAAGTCTGTCCATCTAGGATATAGTCAACCAAACCTTCTTCCAACATTTTTACTGGATACATATTACTTCCGGCTCTTATAAATCTTGCTTTAATTCCACGTTCTTTAAGCATATCGCCAAAATAGTTTCCAATCGACAATGCGGTTCCACCGGCTCCTGCCTGATATGAAAATCCGTCTTTAACTATTCCTGCTTCATCACAAAATTTTGCTGTCATCTCAGCAATTAAAAGCCTGTCGGGACTTTTGGTAATTCGGGTTGTACCTGAAATAATTTTTTCGGGCAAACCGACTACATCAACTTTAACAGTATAATCAACATAATTACCATGAATCTGCCATGGAATACAAGGAAATGGAACCAGATTATCGGTAACCACAATAACTTTATCAGCGTATTGGGAATCTGCAAGAGCAAATCCCAAAAGACCACATGCAGCAGGTCCGTTAACTCCATTTGCATTTCCAAAAGCATCAGCTGTGGGTGCTGCAATAACAGCAATATCTATCTGCACATCGCCATCCTGCACAGCAGTGTATCTTCCACCGTGAGAACGTAAAACCCCTACTCCTTTCATCTTTCCTTGCGAACAAAATCGCCCGAGAGCACCATTCATACTACCTTCAATCCTGTTGATAGTTCCGTCTTCGAGATATTTTATTATTGGTTCCTGACAAGGAAATGAAGCAGAGGGATACCAACGCAAATCTTTAACTCCAAGCTCTTTTGCAATATCAAAAATCTGAACTGCAATCAAATCGCCATTTCTAAAATGATGATGAGTGGAGATTGTCATTCCGTCTTTTAATCCTGCTTTGACCAATGCTTCTTTAAGACTGGGAACTAATTTATTTCCATCTGCAGGATAATCGGCACAGGTAGGAATTTTCGGTGCAAACTTTCTTCCTGTAGGTCTGAATTTTCCAACACCCATAAACGGAACATGTTCTTCGCCATTAATTATTGTAGGAACATCTCTCCCAACAGCATTTTTAACTATTTTATCGTATTTCATCTGTTTATATTTTTGTAGTTGTTACATTTTTAGTTGATTACACTTTACTAAACCCATGTATAGAAATTGGAAATTAGAAATTAGAAATTTTGCATTCTCATTAATTTCTATTTTCTATTTTCTAATTTCTAATTTCACTTAATAATCATGTTCCTGTGTGTCAAAATTTAATTGTTGTGAGTGTTTCATTTATTTTTAAATATTGGCATTCATTTTACTTTTCATTAAGAAATTCTTCTCTCCAGTTTTTTGAAATAAAACCCAGGTTAATAGCGAGATTAATAGTTTTCTCGGCACGTTTTACAACCGGAGGGTCTATCATTTTTGTCCCGAGAGAAACAACTCCAAGACCTTGTTCTTCGGCAATAATGAAAGCATTTACAATTTTTTTAGCCTTTTCGATATCGGCAGCATCGGGAGCAAAATTCTCATGTATAACTTCTATTTGCCTTGGATGGATACATCCCATTCCATCAAAGCCAAGTGCTTTTGATTTCAGTACGTTTTGTTTTAGAGCTTCCATATCACCAACATCAGAAAATACAGAATCAATAGCCTGAATACGTGCAGCTTTTGCAGCATTTACCAGCATACTTCTTGCAAAAAATGATTCAGTTGCTTCGTTTGTTCGTTTTGTGTGAATGTCGGCAGTATAATCTTCAAGACCAATTGCAAGTGAAACAACATTATCGGCAGCCGATGCAATTTCAAAAGCTTTAATAACTCCGAGAGCACTCTCAATAATCGGCATCAACCAAATCGGGTAATCCAATCCATGCTTCTTTTTTATTTCATCAATACGTTCGTTTACCTGATGAATCTGATCGGCATTTTCGCATTTTGGGATAAGAATAAGATTTATATAATGAGGCACAATATAATCCAAATCAGCCAATCCCAAAGGTATTTGATTAATTCTTACCATTCTTTCGGCACCATAAAAATCAACTTGTCTGAGTGCATTTCTAACTACCAACTGAGCTTCTGATTTTTTATCCACCGCAACTGAGTCTTCTAAATCGAGGATAATCCCGTTTGGTTTATGAATACCCGCATTTAGCATCAAACTTGGTGAATTTCCCGGAAGATACAATCTCGAAAATCTGTATCTGTCTTTTGTTGTCTGATATTTATTTTCATCAATCATATCAAGTAAAAATTCCTTTTCTGTATTGATAAGTTTTTTGATAACAGCTTCAACTCTTGCTGCAATTACAAAAGGCAATGCACCTGAATCTTCAATTTTAATTTCTGCATTTTTTATTTCGAAAAAATCAAATATTTCATTAATCAGTTTAATGATTGACTCTCCAAATAAAACCTTCACTTTACTTTCTAATTGGATGTCAATTCCACCGCTCTCTTTAAGCTCGAGAGTAACGAAACAATCGGATCTTACTCTTTTACCTTTATTTCCGGAAGTTGCTATATTTCCCATTTATTATAAATTTAAGTTTATTAATTTTTTGATTGCCAAAATTAATGGAAATAATAATTCTGCCAAAGGAAATATTGTATAACTTTGATTCGAAAAAATTAGATTTTTCTTATATTTAAATTAATTCTAAAAAAATGAAAACGATAAACTATTTAAGCGGGCTATTCCTAATCTCAATAATTATACTAATTAGCGCATGTAACAAGGATAAAACCGATCCTGTAATTACAATTCTCGGAGATAATCCCGAAACAATTTGCGTAGGTCAAACTTATGAAGATGCCGGAGCAACAGCCCTCGACAACGAAGACGGAGACCTGACCGACAAAATCGAAACCACAATTAATGTTGATAATTCTCAACCAGGAACGGGACATGTAACTTATTCGGTTACTGATAATGCGGGAAATACTGGAACTGCATCCAGAACGGTTGAGGTGATTTATTGTAAATGATTGAGCGTTAAGATTTTTTTGTTTATTTGATAACGTTTTTTTTAATTCTCCGGTGGTATGAATGTTAATCTGGTTTTAAGTTTAATGTTATAAGTTTTTTCAATATTAAAATCATCATATAATTCATTTACTTTCTTTTTTTTTTCGTTTGAAAAGTAATTACTCGCATTTATAATTTCATAACCATAATGAACTAATAATTGTTTTAATTTTTCTTTATTTAACGATTTGAATTTTTTTTCTTCACATACATAATCAAAAGTTTCAATAATAAATATTTTCCTTTTCTTTAATTCTTCAAGTTCTTCGGTCATTAAATTTAGTCCTTCATATGGATAAATCTTTTTCCCACAATCCATTTTCTTGAAAATATAATTGCTTAACTTCTCACTATGTTTAAATCTTAACATTTCAAAAGAGTTGTCTTTTTGCAAATTATAAGACTTGTCCATTAAAGCTACATAACTGTTTTGCATATGACATCTCATAAAAGGCTGAAAACCCACCGGAAGTATTTTTGTTTGTTGTAAATCTAAAGGTATAAAATTACTTGTGTGATTTGTTGGCTTTCTAAATATTACACCAAATTTTGTTTCATGTTTCACGTTAAAGTCCATATTATTAAGAGGTTCCCATTTTTTCAAAGTGTTGTTGAATTTACAACACGAAAAAAACAAAGCAACTTCAAAATCTGATGTTACATCTAACCAAACTGTTTCAAATCCATAATGTTGAGCTAACTGCTCATATAACAAATCTATTCCAGTATTAAGCGATTTGTTGTTTGATTTCAATGGTAAAGCAAGAAATTCTTGTGTGTGGTCAAACTTCAATAATAAATCTAAAAAATCTGCAATTCTCATATAAGCAACAAATTCCTCGACCAAAGATTTTTCTTTATTGGTTATTTCATTTAGTCTCCTAAATAACGAAGCTTGAGAAGATTTAAAAATTTGTTGTTCACCTCTATAATAATAACTTCTTTGAGCTTGTCTTATTACTGTACCATGAGGATACGTCATTAAAAAACCATCTATAAACATATCAGAAAAACACTCCTTATAAAAATCAAGTCTGTTCCAACCATTTGGATAAGGATTGTATCTCTCATCACGAGACCTGCTAATATTTTCTGAGCGAACACGGTCTTCTTGATTCTTTTTTAATAACGAGCATATTTCTTGAATTGTAATATCATTATACTTACTCATAAAATATTTTCTTCATTCTTTTAAAATGGCACCAAACTCAGGAGATATATCTAACATTTATTAAACCCGCAATTTTCTTAAAATCTTTGTCCATAGTAATTATTTCCAAATTTTTGTCAACGGATAAACATGCCTGATATGAGTCATCAAAATCTAAATTATATTTTTTTGAAAATTTTAATATTTCAATATATTTTTCTTTGGTAAGTGTTAAAACGGAAATCTTAGGTAAAATATCTTTAAGGAATTTACTGAAAGTTTTATCTTTCTTGTTTCTCAACAAAATAACTCCTATTGAATGTAATGAGAAATCTGAAATGGATAAATTATCTATATTTTCCTGCAAGAAATCTTTACATAATTCTTTTTTCTCCTGATTAAGAAGTATTTCAAGAAAAATATTTGTATCAATCAACAAGTTCATCTTAAAAAATTTGCCTGATGTTGTAATTTAACTGATGTATAATCATTTTTTAACTCTGATAATCCATCTTCCCAATCAAAAGAAAACCTTGTATTTTTATTATCTTTTTTTTGATATTTATCTAACAAAAACTCAATATAATCTAACACCTGTTGTTGAATTTGTTTTGGCAAATTCTCAAAATCCGAAATATAATTTATGATTTCCATAGGGATTCTTTTTATACAAAATTAATAAAAATAATATCAATATCACAATAACCAATAAATCATTACTAAATTTCTTATTTTTGCCTACATGCTAAAAATCCCTCAAAAAAGA
>JAIORY010000255.1 GCA_021107915.1 Bacteroidales bacterium
ATAAATCATGGGAAAATTAAAAGTATTAGTTGTTGATGATGAGCCCGGTATCCGTTCCGGAATTAGTAGAATTCTTCGAAACTTTACTGTCGGATATCCATTTATGGAAGATGATTTTTCTTTCGAGATTATCGAAGCAGAAACAGGTGAACAGGCTCTTGAAATTATCAATAGCAACAAACCCGATATTGTCTTATTAGACAATAAACTTCCGGGAATTCACGGAATTGAAGTTCTTCAACACATCAATAAAAACCATATTGATGTAGAAGTAATGATGATTACTTCTTATGCCTCTCTGGAACTTGCAGTAAAAGCAACCGGAAACGGAGCATTTAATTTTGTCCCGAAACCTTTTACTCCTCAAGAACTAAAGTCATCAATGGAAAGTATTACTAAACATCTTTTCCTGAAAAGGATGACAAGTAAAATGAAAGAGGAAAGTAAGCAACTTAAATTTCAGTTTCTCTCTGTCCTTTCTCATGAACTAAAATCGCCAATAAACGCTATTGAAGGCTACCTGAAAATAATGAGCGACAGACAAGTAGGTGAAAACATTAAAGATTATCAGACAATGATTGACCGTTCAATGACGAGGATAAACGGTATGAGAAATCTTATCATGGATATGCTTGATCTTACAAAAATTGAATCCGGCAAGAAAAAAAGAGAACTAAAAAATACCGATCTCAACGAAATTGCCAAACTTGCAATTAGCAGTATCGAACCTCTCGCAATCCAACGAAACATCTCAATTCATTTACACTCAGATGAAAATACTTTTTATCAATCAGATTGCGATGAGATGGAAATAATTTTCAATAATCTTTTATCTAATGCAGTAAAATATAACTTAGAAAATGGAGAAGTTAACATTTCAATAATGAAACAAAAAAAGGAAATAAAAATTAAAGTTGAAGATACCGGAATTGGAATGACTGAAGAAGACGTATCAAAACTTTTCCATGATTTTGTCAGAATTAAAAATTCTAAAACAAAAAACATTACCGGAAGCGGATTAGGACTATCTATCACAAAAGATATTGTTGAATTATACGGAGGAAAAATAGATGTAAACAGTATTCCCGACAAGGGAACAACTTTTACAATAATGCTTCCTTCTGAACATTCTGAAAAGCCATCGGATGACTAATATTAAAAAATCATCAAATATTAAAAATTGTATATCAATTATTTAACAAGTCATCCGATGGCTATCATTAAGAACTAAAAAACAAACAAATGAAATTCAATCCTGAAAAATACGCAATAAAAGATAAGCCGATGACACCATTCATCGACAAAGATGAAATTTGGGATTTCATAAACAATGCCAAGCCAACAAAAGAAAGAGTAAATGAGATAATTGCAAAATCGTTAAGCAAAAAAAGACTCAATCTTGAAGAAGTTGCAGTTTTGGTAAACACCACCGACAAAGACCAAATTGAAGATATAAAAAACGGAGCCAGAACACTTAAAGAAAATGTTTACGGAAACCGAATTGTTTTGTTTGCTCCGCTTTATGTGGGAAATTACTGCATCAACAATTGCAAATACTGCGGTTTTAAAGCATCTAACAAAAAGGCAAAAAGAAAAACCCTGACAAAAGATGAGTTAATTGAAAACGTAAAAGCACTTGAAGAACATGGTCAAAAAAGGTTAATTCTGGTCTATGGAGAGCACACAAAATATTCGCCCGAATTTATTGCCGATTCAGTAAAAACAGTTTATAATGTTAAAAAAGACAATGGCGAAATCCGCAGAGTGAACATAAATGCTGCACCACTTGATATTGAAGGTTTCAAAATAGTGAAGGAAGCAGGCATTGGAACTTATCAGGTTTTTCAGGAAACGTACAATCCCGATGCTTACAAGGAATTTCATCAAAGCGGCAAAAAAGCCGATTACAATTATCGTTTAACTTCTTTGGATCGTGCTCAGGAAGCAGGTCTTGATGATGTTGGAATTGGAGCATTATTTGGATTATACGATTGGAGATTTGAAGTTATGAGCCTTGTTCGTCATACAAATCATCTTGAAGCTTGCTACAATGTCGGTCCACATACAATTTCTTTTCCTCGTTTGCAGGATGCATCCGAATACGATATTGATACAAAACATGATGTGAGTGATGATAATTTTGCAAAATTAGTTGCAATCCTTCGCCTCGCAGTTCCTTACACAGGACTTATTCTTACTGCCCGCGAACCCGAGAAAATCAGAAAAGAAGTTTTGCAATATGGTTGTTCGCAAATAGATGCAGGAACAAAATTAGAAATTGGTGCTTATGCCGAAAATCCTGAAGTTGATCAAAATCTTAATAAAGAACAATTTCTGATAAACGACACAAGAACAATGGCTGAAGTAATTGATGAGCTGCTTGATGACGGCTATTTGCCTTCGTTTTGTACAGCTTGTTATCGCCTTGGCAGAACAGGTGAACATTTTATGGAATTTTCGGTTCCGGGATTTATAAAAAGATATTGCACTCCAAATGCAATGCTGACACTTTCGGAATATCTTGTTGATTATGCAAGCAAAGAAACTGCCGAAAAAGGATGGAAAGTAATTGAAAAAAACCTCAATAAACTTAAAGATCAAAAACATATTATGGAAGTAAAAAACAGAATAGAAAGAATTAAAAATGGAGAAAGGGATCTATATTTTTAGTTTAAATTGGTTAAATGGTCATTATTTTGTCATAACTTTTTTTCACTTTTTTTTAATGGCCATTTGCCTTTTTTTACTCTGTGGGATTTTTTATTGAGTAAAAATAATTTGAATATCGAATAATGATTAACGATTTAAAAATAACAACAGATGACAAAAGGGCGAGATACAAAACCACATATCGGAATTTTCGGAAGAAGAAATAACGGGAAAAGTACGTTTATAAATTCTCTTGTCGGACAAGAAATTGCAATAGTTTCGGAACATGCCGGAACTACAACCGATCCTGTTAAAAAATCTATTGAAATATTTGGAATTGGTCCAGCGATAATTATTGATACAGCAGGAATTGATGACTTTGGAAAACTCGGCGAAAAAAGAATTGAAAAAACACTTGATGTAATAAATATTATCGACTGTGCAATTCTTCTGATTACAGAAAATCATTTTGGAGATTTTGAGCTTGGGCTGATAAAGAAATTTAAGGAGCTTGATATTCCTTTCGTAATCGTTCATAATAAATCAGATATTCAAAAATTAACACCTGAAACCGAATCAAAAATAACAAAGCAGTTCAAATGCAAAGTCATTGATCATAATTCAAAAGACACTAAAAACATTGAAAATATCATCAATGAAATAAAAAATATCATTCCTGAAAATGCTTATCAAAAAACCTCGCTAATCGGCAATCTTGTTGAAAAAGATGACATTGTTTTACTGATCACTCCAATTGATTCAGAAGCTCCCGAAGGAAGAATGATACTTCCTCAGGTGATGGCTTTGAGAGATATTTTGGATAACGATTGTATTGCCATTGTGGTTAAAGAAACCGAAGTAGAAGCGTTTTTGAATAAGATAGCTATCAAACCAAAACTGGTTATAACCGATAGTCAAGTATTTGATTTTGTAAAAAATATTATTCCTGAAGAAATTGCACTTACAAGTTTTAGTATTATCCTTGCCAGGATGAGAGGGAATTTTGAAAACTATATTTCAGGAACTCGGAAAATATCGGAACTTAAAGAAGGTGATAAAGTATTAATTCTCGAATCATGCACTCATCAGATTAGTTGTGATGATATTGGCAGAGTTAAAATTCCAAACTGGCTAAATAAATTCACCAATAAAAAAATTGATTTTGATGTAGTTTCGGGACTAAATAAAATTAATGGAAACATAAAAGACTATTCACTGGTGATACAATGCGGGGGCTGTGTGATAACAAAAAAACAATTGCAAAGCAGACTGAAACCGGCAATAGATGCAGGAGTTCCGGTTACAAATTACGGAATGGCAATAGCTTATATGCATGGTACTTTTGAACGATCGGTAGGGATGTTTAAGAAGTAGATGGAGAAATGGGAAAACGGACAATTAATTTTAGATTTATGATTTTAGATTTTAGATTTGATTCCACTATTCCTTTTATTTTCCCCAAAGGGGGAAAAGCACAAGAAACAAACAAAGAATAATAAGTTAGAAATCTTGCTCAATGTAACTCCTTCCCCTATTGGGGGAAGGCTGGGAAGGGGGTGGTTAATATGAAACAAACTTTTACCGACATATTAAAAAAAGAAGAATTATCAAGAGATAATATTATCACTCTTCTAAATGCAAATTCTGAAGACAGTAAATTGCTGTTTGCAAAATCTGAAGAAATTAGATTAAAATATGTTGGGAATAAAGTCTATTTACGCGGGTTGATTGAGCTTTCGAATATTTGCGGAAAAGATTGTCTGTACTGCGGAATCCGTAAAAGCAATAAAAATATCTGTCGTTATAATTTGACAGATGAAGAAGTTCTAAAATCAGTAAAATATGCCTACGAAAATAATTATGCGTCATTAGTTATTCAATCAGGGGAGTTAGAAAATAAAGCTTTCGCTGAAAGGATAAATAATCTGTTAGTCAAAATAAAAAAACTCACCAAAGGGAAATTGCATATTACGCTTTCCTGTGGCGAGCAAAGTGAAGACACCTATTTAAAATGGAACAAAAACGGTGCAAACAGATATCTTTTACGTATCGAAAGTTCTACTAAAGAATTATATAATAAAATCCATCCAAATAATAAAAAACATAGTTTCGAAAAACGTATAGAAGCATTAAATGCTTTAAGAAAAACGGACTATCAAACTGGAACCGGAATAATGATTGGATTGCCATTTCAAACAATTGGAAACCTCGCCGATGACCTTTTATTTATGAGAAAAGTTGACATCGACATGGTTGGCATGGGTCCATATCTCGAACAAAAAGACACTCCTTTATATGATTTTAGAAATACCCTCAAACCAATTGAAGAACGATTTTTCTTAACATTAAAAATGATTGCTGTTCTCAGGATTTTAATGAAAGAAATCAACATTGCTGCAACCACAGCACTTGAAGCAATTGAAAATAAAGGAAGAGAAAAAGCCGTAAAAGCCGGTGCTAATGTAATTATGCCAAATATCACTCCGGCGATTTATCGCGAAAACTATATGATTTACGAAAACAAACCTCTGCCCTCTTCGTCCGAAATTCTTGTCCCTGAAAAAAACCTAAATAAAATCGGATACAAAATCGGATGGGGAGAATTTGGTGATTCGGCCCATTTTTGTAAAAGGTTCAAGAAAAAATAATCTATTACTCTTTATTCTTGTTTGAGGATTTTATT
>JAIORY010000431.1 GCA_021107915.1 Bacteroidales bacterium
GGCAGTCAGGTTGCCGGCGATAATGATTCGGGTTATAATAAAGCCGGGCTTTTTGGTGGTGGTTTTGTAAATCTCGAAATTGGTTCTCGTTCATTATTACAATTGGAACTTGAGTTTATGCAAAAAGGCAGTCGCCACAATCCTAATTACGAAGAAGGTGATTTCAAATCATTATTAATGCGTTTGGCTTATGTCGAAATGCCGCTACTTTTTCAATATATTGTTTCTGATAAATTTAAAATCGAAGCCGGTCCTTCTCTTGCAGTTTTAATCGACAGTTTTGAAGAATATGATGGACAGGAAGGTGTTCGCGAAAACTTTCGTTTGATGCATTTATGTATAAATGCAGGCGTTTATTATTCGTTAACTGATAAATTTTTACTAAATTTTAGAACAAATAATTCTTTAATAAATATCCGTAACCAGGAAGTTACCGGAGATGTATTTAGATTAATTGATCACGGACAATATAATGATGTTTTGACTTTTTCGGTGTTTTATAATTTTAAATGACTAAAATTTAAAATGAGCTAAAATGACTAAAATTTAAAAATAACTTTAGGTCACTTTAAGTACTTACTTGCCTCAATATTCCTTTTCAATCCTGAATATTTTGTTCGTTTTACAGCAGAATTTTTAAAGAGTTTATTGAATTCTTCTTTTGTCAGATTTTGCCATTTTTCTTTCGTCATGTTCATTAATTCTTTTGATGGCAAAAATTCAATAACATTATGCTTTTTTGCCTTTTTATTCCACGGACATACATCCTGACAAATATCACATCCAAAAATCCAATCATTAAGTTTAGTTTTCAGATTTTCGGGAATTTCATCTTTGTTTTCGATGGTAAGATATGAAATACATTTATTGGCATCCAGTTTATAAGCAGAGCTTAAAGCACCTGTGGGACAGGCATTAATACAGGCAGTACAATTACCGCAATGATTAGTTTTAGCTTTGTCGTATTCAAGTTCTACATCAAGAATAATATTTCCGATAAAGAAAAATGAACCAAAATTTTTATTTATCAAACAGGTATTTTTACCAATCCATCCCAGTCCGCATTTTTCTGCCCACACTTTATCCATCACCGGCGCTGAATCAACAAAAGTACGTGCGCTAATTTCACCTGTTTGACTTATTATTTTTTCAAGAAGCAGTTTTAATTTTTCTTTTACAACAAAATGATAATCTTTACCGTAAGCATATTTTGCTATTTTATAATTATTTTCTGTCGGTATTTCCTTGTCGGGAAAATAATTCAGCAAAACCGTAATAGTCGATTTTGCATTTTCGACAAGCAAGCGCGGGTCAAGGCGTTTTTCAAAATGATTTTCCATGTATTTCATTCCTGCATGAAAATCATTATTCAACCAGCTTTTTAGTTTTATTGCTTCGCCATCCAAATAAGCAGCTTTTGAAATCCCGCAAAACGAAAATCCAAGTTCGAGTGAATATGATTTTATTAATTCACTTAGTTTTTTTGAATTGATATTTTCTGAAAGTGGAAGCATCTGACAATAATTAAAGTTTATATATAAAGTCAAACAAATATTGAAATAAAACACCAAATAACAAAAAACAAAAAACAAATAACAAACAAATAACAAATATCAATGATCAAATAATCAAACAATTTGAAACTGTTTTGGTCATTGAATTTTTGAACATTGGAATTTATTTGAATTTTGGTGCTTGTCGTTTGTGATTTTCATTAAATCCTCCAGATTTTAAAAATCTGGAGGATTTTCCTTTTCATTAAGGTTACTAACCTAAAAAAAAGGTTAGCAACCTATTCTATAAAATTTAGAACTTTACAAACAAATTCCTAATTAAACAGATTTTTCTGCCCTCCTGTTTTTATTTTCCCAAGATGTTTGTAAGCAAGTTCTGTAACTTCTCTTCCTCTCGGAGTACGCATAATATAACCCTCCTGAATTAGAAAAGGTTCGTAAACTTCTTCTATAGTACCGGGATCTTCAGCTACAGCTGTAGCAATGGTTGTTAAACCAACAGGACCACCTTTAAATTTTTCGATTATGGTTGTAAGTATTTTATTATCCATCTCGTCAAGTCCGTTTTCATCAACATTTAATGCCGAGAGAGCAAACTTCGATATTTTAATGTCAATTTTACCATTTCCTTTTATCTGAGCAAAATCTCTGACACGGCGTAAAAGTAAATTTGCAATTCTTGGAGTACCTCTGCTTCGACGGGAAATTTCATTTGCGGCTTCATCACTCATCGAAACTTTAAGAATTTTTGCAGAACGAATTAATATTTTTTTTATGGTTTCGGCATCATAATATGATAAACGTAAATTTATACCAAATCTCGAACGCAATGGAGCTGTCAATAAACCGGAACGGGTAGTGGCTCCTATTAATGTAAAGGGGCTTAATTCAATCTGAATACTTCTTGCATTTGGACCCGTTTCAATCATTATATCAATTTTATAATCTTCCATTGCCGAATAAAGATATTCTTCAACAACAGCACTTAAACGATGTATTTCATCAATAAAAAGCACATCATTTTTTCCCAGATTGGTGAGCAAACCGGCAAGATCACCGGGTTTTTCGAGGACAGGACCTGAAGATATTTTAATACCTGCATCAAGTTCGTTGGCGATAATGTGAGATAATGTGGTTTTTCCTAATCCCGGAGGACCATGCAACAATACATGATCGAGTGAATCACCGCGTAGTCGTGCTGCTTCCACAAATATCTTTAAATTTTCAACAACTTTTAATTGCCCCGAAAACCCGCTAAAATCATCCGGCCTAAGTACTTGTTCAATTTCCTTTTCGCCATTTGTTAATCTTGCTTTTTCAGGATCAAGATTTTCGTTCATCAATATTATTTTTCGTTACATTAACAAAAGTATTAAAATTATTATTAATCCGTCTATAAAAAAATACTGTTTTCATACTTTGAGGATGCTTAATAAAACAGAGTAATCTGTTATATTTTTCTTTTTAATTTAAAATTTTTAATAATAAATTCAATTTTTAATTAAAATATATTATATTAGCTGAATAATCATATAGTTTAAATTTATGAACATTTTAGTTGCAATTGATTTTTCAAAAAGCTCAGTACATGCGCTTAGATACGCTATTAATTTTGCAAATAAAGTGAAGGCTAATATTCAAATGGTTTGGGTAAATGATATAAATACACCCGAAACTGTTTTTTCAAGTATTGCTACTGAACTTCGGTTGGAAAAAAAGGGAAATTTCGAGAAATTACTATCTAAATACAGGGAGAAGTTAATTCACGGAAAACTGGATTATGTTATAAAAAAAGGGAAGGTACATCAGGAAATTGCAAAACAAGTTATCAGCACTAATGCAAATTTGGTTTTTACCGGAACTCATGGTATAACCGGCTTCGAGGAATACTGGATAGGTAGCAATGCATACAGAATAATAACTAATGCACCCTGTCCGGTTATTACAATCAGAAATGACTATAAGTTCAAAAAGTCTATAGAGAAAATACTTTTTACTGTGGATCATTCACCAAAAACTATTCAAAAACTTGAAACAACAACAGAAGTTGCAAAACTATTTAATTCACACATTCACTTACTTACTATTTATACTACCTCCATGAGTTCGCTGCATCGTAGAGTGGATAACAAATTAGAAAAAATAAAAAAATATCTTAAGAAAAATAATATTAATAATACCGTTGAAAAAATAAAAACTGATAATATTACAACAACTGCATTAAAATATGCAGAGAAAAATAACGTTGATTTAATATCAATAATGACTGAGCAGGAAGAAAGTAATGCCGGTGTTTTTTTGGGTACTTCAGCCAGACAGATAATAAGTAATTCTGCTTTTCCTGTATTATGTGTTCAGCCAAGTGGAATGAAAATAATTACAAAATAATAATATATTTGTATTTAATTTTAAATATTTTTGTATTTGATGAGAAAGTTTTTGTTAATATTGATCTTAGCAGGTTTTTCGATTTGTGCGTTATCACAAAATACGAATTTGTCTAATATTCAAATTATTCAAGATAGCCGAATAGACACACTAATCAGTACTCATATCATGATAAATGAATATAAATTGTTAAACCCCGATAACGATGGTATTGACGGATACAGGATAAATATATTTTTTGATTCAGGAAATAATACAAAATCCGCGGCAGAAAATATAAAAGAAGATTTCATTAATAACTATCCTAAAACGGGTGTTTATATTTCATTCAAATCACCATATTATTATGTTAGAATTGGTGATTATAGAAGCAAAATTGAAGCAGAAGCTTTCTTCAAAAAAATTAACAAACATTATCCAAATGCATGGATAATAAAAGACAAAATTAATTTCCCTACATTAAATATAATTAATAACCAACAAAACCTAAAATTATGAAAAATATAATTGTAGCAGTAGATTTTTCAGATTGTTCAATTAACGCCCTTGAACATGCTATCAGTATAGCAGATAAGTCAAATTCAAATATTTCAATGATTTGGATTAAAGAAAGTAAAATAAACTCAGATGTTTTCACATGTGAGCCGGAAAACATTCTTCAGGATGTGGAAAAACGTTTCAAAGAAATAGTGAAAAAATATCAGCCGGGATTGAAAAATGGAAAAATTGAATACAAGATTATTGAAGGAAAAGTATATAGAGAAATAGTAATTGAAGCTAAAAAATCAAATGCATTTTTAATTGTTGCGGGTACTCATGGAGCGTCTGGATTTGAAGAATTTTGGGCAGGAAGTAATGCAAATAAATTAGTTTCATTAACAGAAATACCGGTTATTACAATTCGTGGTGGTGTGAATATTGAAAGGGATCTGACAAAAATTCTTTTACCTATCGACAGTTCAAACGAAACACGTCAAAAAGCATCATTTACAGGAAAACTGGCAAAATACTTTGGTGCAAAAATTTGCATTTTATCTATTTATACTACTAAAGTTAAAGCAGTTCGGGTACGAGTAGATCGTTTTGCCGATCAAGTAGCTAAATTTTATGAGGAAGGAGAAATAAAAATTGAACGCGACAGTATTGAAACAAATGATCTTGTTAATTCATGTATTGAATATGCACAAGAAAAAAACGCAAATCTGATTTCAATTATGACGGAGCAGGAAAAAACAGCATCGAATATCTGGCTTGGGCCTTATGCCTCGAGATTCGTTAACCATTCACCGTTTCCGATTTTGAGTATTCATCCAAAACGATCTTCAACAATATCTCTGGCAAGATAAAAAAACAAACCCCCTCAAAA
>JAIORY010000251.1 GCA_021107915.1 Bacteroidales bacterium
TTAAAAAGATTGGTGATTTTATTCATTAATTTTCAATTATTAAATTAGTGTTTTTTAAGTATCAAGCATCAAGTATCCAGTATCAAGCTATATCACTCCAAGCATTGCATCAACAATATTATATGCACCATCATGAATCTGAACAATATCTGCATCAAGCATATAACATGGGGTTGTAAATAAATTATTCTCCTCATCATAAACTACATCACCGTGAGTAGTTTCAATATGAGTACTTCCCATTTTTTCGATGGCTTCAATAGTTCCTTTATCCTGCCCAATCGTTACTTGTACATCATTTAAGATTTTTGCTATCATTGCCGGAGCAATACAAAGAGCACCAATAGGCTTTTGTTTATCATAAAAACTTTTAACGACTTTTTCTACATCTTGATTAACTGTTGCATTTGCTCCATCGAAAGCTACAGTTGATAAATTTTTAGCTACACCAAATCCTCCCGGAATTATCAGAGCATCGAAATCAGCAGAATTAAGTTCTGATAATGGTTTAATATTACCTCTGGCAATTCTTGCAGATTCTACCAAAACATTTCTGTTTTCTTTCATTTCTTCACCATTCAAATGATTTAAAACATGATGTTGTGGAATATCAGGAGCAAAACATTGATAATCCGCACCTTGTTTTTTTATCTCCAGCATTGTTAAAGTAGCTTCATGAATTTCGGCACCATCGAAACCACCACAACCTGCTAAAACTACTGCGAACTTTTTCATAATTAATAGTTTTATAGTTTATACATTTTTAATAGATTACATTTTATCAATTCAAGATGTAGAAATTGGAAATTAGAAATTAGAAATTCAGAAAAATGCAAAATTTCCAATTTCTAATTTCTAATTTCATTTAATAATCATGCTCCTGTGTGTCAAATTTTCTTTGCTATGAATGTTTCATCTGTTCATTTAACCTCTTTTATAAACTATTGCCACAACGGTAACATCATCACCACCCATATTGATGGTCATTCCGTAAGGACGATCTTTTGGTATTTCAATCTGAGCTTTGCCGGCTTTACCGGTAAGTTGTTCCCAGATAGTTACTGCCTGATGAACTCCTGTTCCACCTGTCGGATGACCCCATCCAATTAATCCTCCCGTAGTGTTCATAGGTATTTTACCATCACGTGAAGTATTTCCGTCAGCTACAAATTGTGCACCTTTTCCGCGCTCAGCAAAACCGAGTGCTTCGGTAGCAAGTATTCCTGCAATACTAAAACAATCATGAGTTTCGATAGTTGCCAGATCGTTAATTGTAATTCCTGCAGATTCCAGAGCTTCTTTTGCAGCTTTTTTGATAGTTGTTACTTCAGTAAGATCAGGTGGGTCAAGAGTAACATTTCTTTCCACTTGTCCATAACCGATAATTTCAACTGCATCTTCTTTTGCAATACCAATTTTTTTAAGTCCTTCTTCTGAACAAATAGCTATTGCAGAAGCAGCATCAGAAACTTTAGAACAATCCAAAACAGAAAGATTATCAACAAACGCTTTTCCATTAAGTTTTATTTTATCATATAATGCATCAAGGTCTTCTACTTTATTTTCATATTCTTGTGCAGTTGGACAAAGACGTGCATTCTCAATTGCATTTTTAAACCATTTTTTAAAACCTTTCCTTGTATATTCCATTCCGTACTTTTCATAATAAGCTCCTGCTCTATTACTAAACTGTCCGGGAAAGAAATATGCATGACCATCTTTTCTTTTCTGAAACCATCCTGCACCTGCCAACACATCAGCAACATAAATTGCTTTCATAGTATTTTGAACTTCAAAGCCAACTGTAAGAACTACATCAGCAGTTTCGGCAAGAACAGATTTCATTCCACTCATCAACGCCAAAGCTCCCGAAGCACAAGCTCCTTCAGTTCTTGTACATGGTTTCCACTGTAATCCATCATCAATCATAGGAATTAAACCCGGCAAATTTCCTTGTTTATTAAAACGTGGAGCCATAAAATTTCCCATTGCTCCCTCGTCAACATTTTTTGCTCCTCCAATTTGTTTTAAAGTTCCCTGACCGGCTTCTTTGATATAATGTTCTATTCCTGGACGAGGCTTTTTGGGGTTAAATTCACTACGCCCTGTTCCCAGAGAAATAGTATTATAACCGGCTGCCATATATACTTTTCTTCTTAACTTTTTCATATATTATTTGTTATTTTTTCTTGATTACTAAAATTTGATTATTAAGCGAAATATTCATTTACCGGTCCATAAGCGTGGAAAAATCCTGTAAGCATCACAGTATTTACATCATTTTCGTTGTGAGCAACATTGTCTACCACAAGTTTTTTCCCGATTTCTTTCGAGCGATTTCCATATTTCACAGCAAGTTTTGCTCCCTTTGTATCCATAGTTTTTAATGTATTGAAAAAATCTTTCAAAACTTCATCTTTTTTGCGATTTCGGATAATTGATTTCCATGATATTTTTGCATCAGGAATATCACCAATTACTGCATCACATTTTTCTTTAAAACTATTTATTTCAACATATTCTTTTTTCTCAGGATCAAAGATCGCAACAGGTTTCCCTTTTTCATATTTCAGGAAACCGTCTTTTTGCGAACCATTTGAATTTTGTCCGCCTTTAACTCCAACTTCTATCATTTTATCGAGTAATAAGCTGTGAAGGTCTTCATTATCCTGGAAAGGATTCATAACATTCATGATAAATTGAACAACATCAATTCCAACATAATCAACCAACTGAAATATTCCCATCGGTCTTACAAGAAAATCCTGAGTTACTTTATTGACAGAATAAAGAGCTTCAGCAAATGACATTTCTTTTGCAAGATTTTCAACTTCTGAAATTCCATGAAGAGCATCGCGCATAAAGTGACCGTTTCCGATAAATCCTGCATAATCGTTTGAAGGAACAATAATCTTTCTTAATTTTTTTGCAAATTCAAGAGCAAATTCAGTCATCTCTTTATCAGTATTATCAGTAGTTATCAGCTCTACTAATTTCTGAATTGCCGGTGGATTATAAAAATGGAATCCAAGAATTCTGCCTTCCAGTCCGGTTTCATTATCAATAATATTTATTGGGACTGATGAAGTGTTAGTAAAATACCAAGGCTTGTTTTTATTATTTTTATCTATCTGCGAAAGCAGTTTTACTTTCAGATCTTTATTTTCACTTACCGCTTCAAAAATCAGATTTGAATCATAAGCAGCTTCAAGTTTTGTTACCGGTCGAACAATATTCAAAACATCGAAAATATACTGATCAATAATCTCACGGTTTTCAATAAGGTCTTTTCTGTCAGCATAAACTTTTCTTAATAACACTGTTTTTTTCTCGGCAAGTTTTTGCACTTGTGCTTTCAGATAACTCATCAATCCTGCAAGACCTTCAGGTGAAACATCCATTGCATTTAGTACAAATGTCTTTGATTTATTTTCCGGTTTTAAACTCAGGTCAGCCATTTCAACAGCAGTAAGCAATAAAATGCCACTCCCCATTTTTCCGGCTGCACCAAGCACCGTTACATTTTGTAATCTTTCGTCGTATTTCATTCGTTAATATTTTTATTAATTAATTTGTTATTTATTTTAGTATCTGTTTATAAAGTCAAATAATTTTTGAATTAAGGCAACAAATAACAAAAAAACAAAAAACAAATAACAAAAAAATTCCAAATATCAATTATCAAATAATCAAACAGTTTGAAACTGTTTTGGTCATTGAATTTTGAACATTGAAATTTATTTGAAATTTGGTACTTGTCATTTGTAATTTATACTATTTTTTAAACTTTATGAGTTTCATTTACCAGTTTGGTTTTCTTTTTTCAAGGAAAGCCTTCATCCCTACTTCGCCTTCATTTTTAAATTGCGATCCGAAGTATTCTGCTTCAAGATTACAACCCTCTTCAAAATCTGACAATAATCCTTTTCGTGCAACATATTTAACTTTTTTAACAGCTTTTGGTCCTTTTGACGCAATAGTTTTTGCAATCTTCATAACCTCATCCATAAGCTCTTCCGGTTCTGTAACTTTCTGAACTAATCCTATGCGAAGCGCATCAGCGGCGTTTATCATATCACCGCTCATAAGGAGTAATAATGCATCAGCTAATCCTACAAGTCTTGGCAATCGTTGTGTTCCTGCATATCCGGGGATCATACCCAGATTAACTTCAGGCTGTCCGAATTTTGCTTTTGAGCTTGCAATCCTGAAATCGCATCCCATTGCAAGTTCTAAACCTCCGCCAAGTGCAAAACCATTAATGGCTGCAATTACAGGTATTTCCATTTTTCCGAGACTACTGAAAGTATTTTGTCCCACTTTTGAAAATGCTGAGCCTTGCTCAGGTGTCATATCAACCATTTCTGAAATGTCGGCACCAGCTACAAATGCTTTTCCTTCGCCGGTTATTATCATCACTTTTACATTTTTCTTTTCAGAAATTTCGGCTATGGCAGCATCCATTTCATTAAAAAACCTTGTATTCAGTGCGTTCATGGCTTCAGGTCTGCTTATTGTAACTAAAGCAATATCCTCGTTAATTTCAATTTTTAAAATTTTATATTCCATATTTTTTCACCTTTTTTTCAACCCCCAAATTTAAAAAAATTTAGGGAAATTGATATTAAAAACATTTTAAATTACTAAGAGATTGTTAATCACGTGTAAACAAACATCTGTGAAAAACATCTAAATTTTAACATATTTTAATAACAATCATGGTATAGTAAGATTTTATTATTTATTTTTGCATCGACAATAACAAAAAAAATGAAAAATCTCGTAAGAAAAATAAGCTCTATTATTTTAGCACTGGCTTTTCTTATTTCCAGTTCGGGTTTTTTTATTTATGAACATCATTGTAATACAAGCAATTTATCACAGATTTCTTTTCTTTTCGAAGACTTTGATTGTCATGATAATCATGAAAATGATCATTTAAATTGTGATAATAATACTTGTTGTGATACTTCCGAAAATAACACTCTTTCCGGAAAGGATACTTCAACAAAAAAAACTAACTGCTGCGAAACAAAAAATCACTTTTATAAAATTAAATCTGTTTTTGAAAAACCAATAATCAAAAACACGGTTTTAGTAATTTCTAAAATAATTCATTTATACAAAGACCTTGTCAATATTGATGATGATAAAAAGGACAATAATCCAGATGCTAAACCGGATTTAAAGATTCATTTGTTTAGCGGAAAAAAACTTGTCTTTTTCTTACATCAACAAAAAATTGCCC
>JAIORY010000249.1 GCA_021107915.1 Bacteroidales bacterium
TTAAAATCTTCGCAAGCTGATTCATTCATTCCTATATTTATCTTTGATAATCCTCTGATAGCATAAGAAAGAGCAAAATCAGGATTGCGTTTTATGGAAATATCAAGGTCGTCAATTGCTTCACGGAATTGCTTGCTTTTATATCTGGCAAAACCTCTGTAAAAATATGCTTCGGTTTGTGTAGGATCAAGATTAATTGATAAATTAAAATCATTTATTGCTTCTTTTATTGCTAATTTATTGCATTTGGCAAAACCTCTTCTAAAATAAATTGAAGATATTTTTAATCCCAAATCCACAGCTTTATCAAAATCCTTAATTGCTTGCTCGAAATTATCAAGTTCAAACTCAGCATTTCCTTTATTTGCGTACGCTTGCGCAAAAGTAGGATTTATTTTAATTGCTTTTTTAAAGTTTTGAATTGCTTTAACAGGATTGCCGATTTTCCTGTAAATATTTCCACGGTTGTTAATTGCAACTGCAAATTGAGGTTTTAGCTTGATAGCTTTATTAATATCGTTAAAAGCAAGATTATATTTCCCGAGTTCAGAATATGCTAAAGCCCGGTTACTGAGTGCATCAGCGTATTCGGGGCTTAATTCAATAGCTTTATTAAAGTCATTGATTGCTTTAGAAAATTTACCTGACTTTCCGTTTGCGTTTCCACGATTATTATATACTATTGCATTTTCAGGATTTAGTTGAATAGCTTTGTTAAAATCCATAATTGCACCCTTAATATCTCCGGAATTAGATTTTGCATTCCCTCTGTCGTTCCAAGCATGGGTGGCTTTTGGGTATTGCTCAATTACGTTTGTCCAGAGAGAAATGCTATTCTTCCATACTTTTGTTCTTGAAAAAGTAGAGCTTCCCAGAAACACGAAATATGCAAGAAATATTAAATAAAGAGGGATTTTGTAAACTGCTTTCTTTTTTGAAATTTCTATAAAGAAATATCCAATTATCAGAAATAAACCAATTGACGGGAGGTAGGAATATCTGTCAGCCATATAATAATTCCCGAAAGGGACATTGAAAAGTTTTAAAACAAAAAAGATATTTATAATAAAAAACAAAATAGCAAATGCTGTAATCCTCGAACGTTTTATTGTTATTATCAATAATACTATCACAATAATCACGATAAGTATAAATAAATAGTTTAAAAAAGGAATGCTTTGCCCCACTTCGACAGGATAAGGATAAAATGCCGAAAGCTTAATTGGAATAAGAAGTTTGAAAATGTATTGAGAAAAAGCCTGTGAAGAAAATATTATCCTTTCGAAAAAAGAATACGTGCTTTCGCCCATTTTTGTCCAGAAAGCCTGTTGAGCCAAATTAGCAATAATTCCGAAGAAAATTGAAATTGCCAAAAATGGAGCTTTTTCTAAAATAACTTTTTTACTTAATAAATTCCTTTTATATAGCCAATCAATTGCCAATAACGTAATTGGTAGAGTGATTGCTTGTGCTTTTGATAATACCGACAATAGAAAAAATATCAGAACATAAAAAATGGATAATATTTTTTTCTTGTCGAGATATTTTAAATAACTGATAAGTGCAGCGAGATAAAAGAGAGTAAATAAAAGATTTTTTCTTTCAGAAATCCATGCTACAGACTCAACTCCCATTGTGTTGATACCAAAAAGTAAAGAAACGAATAATGCAATATTTTTACGTTTTACTAATAAATAAACAAACCAAAATACCAAAAGTGTATTTATAAGATGAAGAATAATATTTGTGAGATGATATTGAAAAGCATTGGTGTTACCAAAATAATGATCAATAGAGAGGGATATCAAAGTTAGGGGGTGATAATGACCGTCAAAATATATATTGAATGTATTAAAAACCGATTTTAGGCTGATTTGTTTTATATAATGATTTTCTAAAATATACCTATGGTCGTCATAATTTGTAAGTGAATTATTTAAAACAGGGGAGTAACTAATAAATGTAATTACCAGAATAATTATAATTGGTAAAATGAATTTAAGTTTGTTTAGTATGTTATTTGAGAGATTTTTGCTCAATTTTTTTTAAGTTTTATTGTTTTTTTTTAAAAAATATTAATTCAAGAAATTTAATGTTGCTAAAACCCAATGTCTTTCAATGCTTTCCGAGAATTTTAACAATTCAAAAATAAGATAAATATTTTACTTGACATTAACTAAAAAAAAATTATTTTTGCAAAAAGTTAAAAATTACAATTATTATGTATTGGACTTTAGAATTAGCTTCAAAGCTTGAAGATGCACCATGGCCGGCAACAAAAATTGAGTTGATTGATTTTTGTATTCGTTCAGGTGCTCCGGCTGAGGTTTTAGAAAATTTAAGAGACATTGAGGATGAAGGAGAAACATACGATACTATTGAAGATATCTGGCCTGACTATCCTACAAAAGAAGATTTCTTTTTTCACGAAGACGAGTATTAACCATGAATTGGTGGATTGATAGAAATTATATTAATCCACCAATTATTTTCATATCTTTTTTCCGGCAGTATTTTTCGGGTTTTGGGTTTCAAGTCCCGAAGCAAAGCTTCGAGGATGCTCGAGCAAAGCTCGGCATTTCAGGTTTTGAGATGCTTGGAGTTAAATCTAAAATCTAAAATCATAAATCTTAAATTGTTTATCGCTCCAATGACTATACATGTTATTTCTCTGACTGATGGCAGAAAATGCTAAAATTTACTTTACTGTATTTTCTGTTTTGAAGAAAATTAGGATGGTCATCCAGTTTGGTTTCCTTTGAATGTTCAACAATAAGCCAGCCATCTTTATTCAATAAGTTGTTACAGAAAACCAGTTGAGGTATTTTTTCTATTCCATCAAGATCGTATGGTGGATCTGCAAAAATAAAATCGAAAGTTTTATCTGTTTTTTGCAGAAAATCAAAAACATCTCTTTTGATTACTCTAATATTTTTAAAATCAAGCTGTATTGCTGTAGATTTGATAAATCTGGCACATTTAAAATTTATCTCAACTGCTGTTACTTCATTAGCATTTCTCGAAGCAAATTCAAAAGAAATATTTCCTGTTCCTGAAAATAAATCAAGGATATCTAAATTTTCAATATCATAATAACTTGTAAGAATATTAAAAAGACTTTCTTTTGCAAGGTCTGTTGTAGGTCGTACAGGAAGATTTTTTGGAGGGTTTATTCTTCTGCTTTTATGACTACCGCTTATAATTCGCACAAGTTAATATTTAGTAGATTATAGTATAAGTGTAATGGAATATTGTCAAAAATATAACTGTACCTTAAAAGGTCGTTTGATTCAATAAAAGCAATATTCCTGATATATTTGTATATGATTTCGTACAAATTTGAACTTTTTTCAATAGCACCGGTAAAAATAAGTTCAATTTCTTCGGGATTGAATTTGAGTTGTTCAAGGGCAAATAACAAGAAATAAGCAAAGTCTTCCTTTGTTCTGAATTTGAAAGAGTTGAATAATTTCAGTTTTTTACCCTCAATAATAATTATATCAAAAATATTTGAACGAAGATTTACAAAAACTTTATTTTCAAGATTTTGATTTTTGTATTTTATTAATAAAGACTCTATTAAAGAGCTCGAAAAATTTGAAATATTTGCAGAGCCAAAATTTTCTTTAATTGTTTTATTGATGCATTTGGGGATAACATAGATGTTTTTTGCTTCAAGATTTTTTAAGCTGTCAAAACGAATAATCTCCCAGTTTTCAACATTATGATTAAATTTAAGATAAGAATGTAGTTCAGATTTATCAAAAAGTTGGAAGGGGATGAGAGTTGATTTTGGGCTTTCAAAAATTATATTTATTTTTTTATACGATCTTTTTAAAAGTTCTTTATCATGTACAAGATCATTTATTTCGGAACTCAATTGTCTGTAATCTTCAAGTTCTTGAAAAGCATACGATTCAAGAGCAATAAGTTTATTGTTTTCGTTGTTGTAAATACAAAAAGAAAATCCATCCAGTGAAAACTGTATGGATAATTCAAAAAATTCAGAATATTTTATATCAGCTTCTTTGTTTAGAGCTTTATCAATATTGCTGCTTATTGGAATTGTGCTTAATGACATATAATATGAAGTAATTAATATTCCCAGTTACCATCAATTGATGGTTCAGTCATTGATCCAATTTTAAGTCCCGGAAATTTTTCTAATTGCTTCATTTTTGCAATCTTATTAAACAGCAATTGTTTGTCCATTCCTTTCATAAAACTATTGTAAAGAGCGGAAACTTCAAATACATGAACAGTAAGGTTACCTTTAATAATTGTTCCGGCTTCGAGTTTAAAAGTATCTCCTTCCGAAAATGGAATAATTAAGAGATTATTAAGACTGAAGTTTGGACGATTCTTAATTACAGAATCGGGAAACAGAAAATCAGCTACGATATCCCATCTAATAGTATCATTAATGGTTTTTGTATAAGTGGTGTCTTCCGGGTCAGGAATCATTTTTACAATTGGAATTTTCCCATTTTTAAGAAAATCGATCAAAGTATCAAATGTAGGAGCAAATTCGTTGTGTATTGATCTATAGACCAATTGAGACGAACGAATATCCTTTAGCTTTTGAATAACTACTTTTTCACGTTTAGCTCTTTCCTTTTTAAAATCTACAGGTGCCTTAATGCTTTGAATAACAAGGAATCCTAAATAAATAATAATGATTGTTAAAACGATTTTGATTATTGTACTTTTCATAGTGATTTTTTTTCTTTTTATAAATTTTCCTATAAACAAAATAATTATTTTCCGTGAAGAAAAATTTATTATTCATTGCAAATTTAAAATATATTTTCATAAAAAAATCGAAAATTTAAAATATTTCCCATAAAATTTTAAATTTGTAATAATACTACTTTGATTTTAAGCAAGAATTTCTTATATTGCAACGAATAATTAAAGCTATAAATTTTTAAAAAAGGAGTAAAAATGCAAACTTACATTTTAATGACAAAATTGTCTCCCGATCTTTCGAGTCAAATAAAAAGCCGTGCAAAGCTTGGTCGTTCATGGCTCGAGCAAGTTAAAGAAAAATGCCCTGAGGTTAAATTTATTTCGCATTATGCTATTCTTGGTCAGCATGATTTTATTGATGTTTATGAGGCTCCTGATGAAGAAGTTGCTGCAAAAGTTTCGATGATCAGTCAGGCAAATGGTGCTTTTCAGGCAGAAAGCTTACCTGCAATACCGTATAAACGTTTTCTTGAACTTGCTGATGAGATTTGA
>JAIORY010000056.1 GCA_021107915.1 Bacteroidales bacterium
CAAAACCCAAAACCCAAAATGCAAAAAACAAAATACATAATAATCCTCCTCATTTTCTTGTCTCTGACAGCCCGTTCAGCATATATTTTAATACCAATGGACGAAACTCAGAAAAACCACTTGAAAGCTTATGGAATTGCATACTGGGTTTTACAACATGATTTTGAAATCAGTTGGTTATTAAATTACAGGGGCGGTAGTTATATGTTCAAATACAATAAAATTTTTGAGGATGAATGTTTAATTCGTGATGTAAGTTTTAAGGTGATTGCTGATGTACAATCAACGGCAATTCTGCAAGAGATAGCCCAGCCCGAAATAAATATGGATGCAATAAAACTACACAAGCCTCCCAAAATAGCCATTTATTCACCAAAAAACAAACAACCATGGGACGATGCAGTTACTCTGGCTCTCACTTACGCCGAAATTCCTTACGATGTAATTTATGACACTGAAATTTTGAATGGCGTTTTACCTTTATATGATTGGCTTCATCTACACCATGAAGATTTTACAGGACAATATGGAAAATTCTGGGCAAGATATCATAACTTCCCTTGGTATCAGGAAGATGTTAGGATTTCTGAGGAGACAGCTAAAGAATTGGGTTATAACAAAGTTTCCTTATTAAAACTTGATGTTGTAAAAGAGATCAGAAATTTTGTGATGGGAGGAGGATATCTTTTCGCAATGTGCTCGGCTCCCGACAGCTACGATGTTGCACTTGCTGCCGAAGGAGTTGATATTTGTAATGTGATGTTTGATGGTGATCCGCCTGATCCAAATGCACAGAATAAACTGGACTTTAGTAATTGTTTTGCTTTTGAGAATTTTGATCTTAGCATGAATCCTAATGAATACGAAATATCAACTATTGATGTAACCCAAACCCGTTCAAAGGCTATCAACGAAACAAATGATTTTTTTACATTATTTGAATTTTCGGCAAAATGGGATCCTGTTCCTTCCATGCTTTGTCAAGATCACACCCTTGTAATTAAAGGTTTTATGGGGCAAACAACTGCTTTCAATAAAGATAATATCAAGTCGAATGTTTTGATAATGGGCGAAAACAAAGCAGCCAACGAAGCAAGATATATTCACGGAGAATATGGAAAGGGAACATGGACTTTTTATAGTGGACACGATCCCGAAGACTACCGACATTATATTGGAGATCCGCCAACCGAACTCGATCTGTATCCAAACTCACCCGGCTATCGTCTTATTTTAAATAATATTCTTTTCCCCGCTGCGAAAAAGAAGAAAAGGAAAACTTAGAATCTTGTAAAAAGTCAGCTTAGATTATATATGAATAAATGATTGATTGATTATTTGCTATCATTTAAGAAACCTGATTACCAAGCCCCAATTTGTTAACAAATAAATGTTTACAAGTTATGTATCAATATTCTTTATAAAAAATATTGATATGTATTTTTGTATTGTAGTATATAGTTTTATTTTTCAATAAAATAAGAGATAGTTATTTTGTATATATTTTTACTAATAATATTTGAAAAACTAAAGAAACATAATTATTACATTTATTTCAGCTATTAAAACTCAACAATATGAAAATTTCCCTCCCATATTTTAGCATACTGATTTTATTTTTATTGTTTATTTCTACAGATATAATAGCACAACCCGTTGTTGTAAGTCATCCGTCAGATACATCAATATGCACCGGAGAAAGTACAAGCTTTAATATTATTGCTATTAACACAACAACCTATCAATGGCAAGAGCATGATGGGAATGCGTGGTACGATATTAATGAAAGTGTTACTTATGCTTCGGGTGAAGAAACACCTGATTTATTAATTTCTGATGCTAATGTTGGGCTTAACGGATATAAATACCGTTGTTATGTAAAAGATCATTTAATGAATACCGACACTTCAGATGCTGCAATATTATTTGTCAATGATGTTCCGGTAATTCTTTCCAATCCACAAAATACAACTGTTTGTCGGGATGAAACAGCAATTTATGATGTTGAAGCAGAAAACATTACAGATTATCATTGGCAAGAGAATAATGGAAGTGGCTGGCAAAATCTGACAAACAATGCATTTTATCAGGGGGTATATAGTCAGACCCTTTTTGTTTATACCGTTACCGGAATGAATACATTTAAATACAGATGTATTCTTTATAATAACTCCTGCAATATTCCTTCTGGTGAAGCAATGCTTTATGTTAATCCGTTGCCTGTTGGATTTAACCTTACCGGAGGTGGTGGCTATTGCGAAGGCGAAAATGGAGTTCAAATCGGGCTTGCCGGTTCAGAGATAAGTATTAGTTACGAATTATTAATTGATGATATTACCACAGGACTTGTAATGTCAGGTACCGGATCGGCACTTGATTTTGGATATTTTACCGAAGAAGGTACATATTTTATTAATGCAATTAATGGTCTTACTACTTGCACAAATCAAATGAACGGGACAACAGAAGTTATGATGTTTTCACTTCCTGAAATATTTAATGTTATTGGAGGAGGAAAATATTGTGAAGGAAAATACGGTGTTGAAATAGGTTTAGATAATTCAGAATTAGATGTTCTATATGAATTATTTCTTGAAGGAGAAACCACAGGATTAACTATTGTAGGAACAGGAAGTGAGATTAGTTTTGGTTACCAAACAGATGAAGGTATTTTTACGGTTTTTGCAACAAATATAAATACTGATTGTGCAAACGAAATGGATGGATCTGCTGAAATAATTATTAATTATCTTCCTCTTGCAAATTCGGGTATCGATTTTAACATACCTTTCGGAACTTCCGTTAATCTTACAGGAGGAGCAACCGGCGGATCAGGAAATTATTCTTATTCATGGTCACCTTCTTATCTGTTTAATAATCCAAACGAACAATTTCCAACTACAGTTATTTTAACATCAACAACAATATTTACCTTAACTGTTATTGATGATTCAACAGGATGTATCAGCCATCCCGATACAATTTTGGTTACTGTTACAGGAGGCCCGTTACAAGTAATAGCAATTGCAAATCCCGGTACTATTTGTAAAGGAAATAATTCTAAGCTCTTTGCTCTTGCAGGCGGAGGTACAGGAAATTATGAGTACGAATGGACATCTAATCCAATAGGATTTACATCAAATAATTATAATCCCTGTGTTTTTCCTTTAGAAACAACAAAATACAAAGTAACAGTTAGTGATGGAATTAATATGGTTTCAGATTCAATTTACGTTTTTGTTAATGATCCTCCGGTTATTTATAATGTTACCGGAGGAGGAATTTTCTGCGAAGGTAGTCAGAGTGTAGAAATAGGTTTGGATAATTCTGAAATAAATGTTTTTTATGAAGTTATACTTAATGGAGAAATTACCGGATTTATAAAAGCAGGTACAGGAACTCCATTAAATTTAGGGAGGTTTACGCAAGCAGGAAGTTATTTGGTATTAGCTTATGATATGAATTATGGTTGTGAATCGTTAATGAATGGCTCTGCTATAATTACAAATTATGCAAAACCTTATGCTTATGCAGGAGAAGATCAGCATATTTCATCAGGTTCAGGAACAAATCTTAATGGATTTTCAAGTGGAGGCTCGGGAGAATATTCCTATGAATGGTTGCCTGGATATCTTCTGAATAATCCGTACATTCAAAATCCTTCAACAATTGCTTTAAACGCTTCTGCTTTATTTACTTTGATAACTACTGATGAAAATACCGGCTGTATCAGCCAACCCGATTCAATTATAGTTTTTATTGACGGAGGTAATCTGTCATTAGAATTATTAGCTTTATCAAATTATGTTTGTAATAATGACAGTTTGAAAATACTTGCTTTACCGAGTGGGGGATCAGGATATTATACTTACTCATGGACATCAAATCCTGCAGGTTTTAGTTCAAATAAAATCGATCCTATTGTTTCCCCTGACGAAATAACCACTTATTATGTTTCTGTTAATGATGGAACAAATACAATAATTGATTCTATTACAATTTTTGTTGATATTTCTCCCGAAAAATTTAATATCACCGGTGGAGGAGGCTATTGTCCAGCTTCTAATGGAGTTGTAATTGGTCTTGATGGTTCACAAGAAAATGTTATTTACGAACTATTTCATAATAATTATTCAACAGGAATTACAATTGAAGGAACCGGAGCAGCAGTTTTATTTGAAAATCAAACTACTACCGGAAATTATTCAATTATTGGAAAATATATTTCATCATCATGCGAAACTCAAATGAATGGAATTAAAAGTGTTTTTCTTTATGATTTACCGATGAGTTTTGCTGTAAGCGGCGAAAATATTTTTTGTAATGGCAGCGATGGAATTAATATAGAACTGTCTTCTTCTCAAACCGGAGTTAGTTACGAGTTGATGTTAGATGACATAGGAACCGGAATAATTAAAGAAGGTACCGGACTTTCCATAGTATTTTCAAATCAGACATCTGAAGGTGTTTATTCGATTATGGCAATAGACCAAACTTCATTTTGCTCAAAATCAATGTTTGGTCAGGTAGAGGTTGTCAATCACCCTTCTCCTCAAATAACAGCAAGTAATGATACAACAATTTGTGCAGGAAATACAATAAATATTTACGCAGAATCTGATGAGAACAATTATATTTGGAACATAGTTCCTCCTTCGTATTCAAATAATATTTTTGTTTCTCCTGTTGAAGATACAATATATAATGTGTTTACTTTCAACGATTTTGGCTGTATAGCTTCTGCTGATGTTGAAATTACTGTAAACGAATCTCCTGATATATTTGCTGAACATGATATTAATAACAATTTAATTTATGTTGACCCTGCCGGTTATAATAATTATGAGTTTATCATTGATAATGAAATAGTTCAAAGTAGTTCTTCCAACGAATATATTCTACCTGAATCAATAAGAAAAGGAGATACAATATTTGTAATTGTAAAGAATATTTTTAATTGTTCTGCAGAAGATTACGTTGTAGTTGAAACTGTTGACAAAATAAATGCATTTTCACCAAATGGTGATGGAGTAAACGATATTTTCATGAAAAACTCTGAAATTATTGTTTTTAACCGATGGGGTTTGAAATTATTTGAAGGTATTGATGGATGGAATGGTCGTTATCATGGAAAATTAGTTGCATCGGGCACATATTATTATGTTCATAATTTAAAAGATATTAATGGTGAAATTATCAGAGTAATCAAAGGATCTGTTACTGTTGTCAGGCAGTAATG
>JAIORY010000405.1 GCA_021107915.1 Bacteroidales bacterium
ATAACCGATAACCGACGACTGAAAGGAGTCCGTATGGATAACCAATATCACTCCATCACTCCATTTCCTCTTCACCAAAAACCAACGCCTCATAAACAAATACTTCAGCATCTTTCCATCCATTCCATCCTATTCTTGCTTTGTCTCTTGCACAATGTCCAAGAAATTCTTCTTTTGTCCAACCTGTTTCGGTAGCTACCTGAGGCAGAAATGTACCTGACGAAAAACCTTTCTTGATGTAAATTCCATGCTTTCCCAACTCAATCTCATCAATTGAATCAATCTTTTTCATCGGTGTTAAAACAGAAATTTCAATTTCAAGTTCATTAATTTCATCAGTTGTAACTTTTGGAAAACGATTATCACTCACAGAAGCCTCAATTGCCATTTGTTGTACAATTTTATAAAGAGGTTCTGATACAACAAATCTACCAATGCAACCACGCAATCGCTTGTTTTTGTGTAAAGTTACAAATGCACCACATTGTTCTTTTAATTTATCGGTAAGTTCGCCGGGATCAATTTCAGGAATTTTACCTTCAGAAATATATTTTTCAATTGTGTTTCGTGCTATTTTTAATAAAGATATTTTCTCGGTTTTGTTAAGATAATAACCGGATTCTGAACTTTCTGTTATATTTTTATCATGAACAGAAATTGCATAATAACCAACAACACTGGACTTATCACCGAAAGTTGCATCTCCCGAATTCATATATTGAATCTGAGAATACACCATTTCATCATTATTTTTAGTAAGATAAAGCAAGGTATAAACAGAACTCCATCCGCATAAGCTGGTTGCCAGATCACGGATACCCATTTTATTATTATCTCTGAGAATGTTATGCAATTCCTTTACGGAATTTGAACAGATTGCATCAGCAGTTCTTTTATCAACACTCACAGCATCTTCATATTTTGGATAATGAGAAAAATCAGAAGAAATAATAAATAAACTCCTGTTATTAAAATATGGTTTAAGAGCTTCTGCAATTTTCTTGCATTCAGCAGGATCCTGAGTTCCTATAACAATTGGAACGATCAGATTATCTTTCTTTAATTTATATTGCAAAAATGGCAATTGAACTTCCAGACTGTGTTCATTTGCATGTGCCCTACTATTGAAAGTAAATATATCATTTTCATTGATCAATTTATCAGCCAAACTAAAATCTACTTTAACCTCTCCCATCGGAGTAAGGTAATTCCCTTTATTGTAAATCGAAGCTCCCGAAAAAGACACCTGATGACTGGAAGCGATAATAAATATATTTTCATAATTTTTCTCCCAATCTATCTGATTAAATGCAGAGGCAGCTACCTCGCCAGAATATGGATATCCGGCATGAGGCGAAATAACAGCCAGCACATTTTTATATTTCTTTGGTACCGCCTTTTTAAATAAATCACTTAATACTCTTTTTAATTTTTTTGCATCAGACTGATAAAACCTTCCGGCAGCAACGGCTTCGCGATTAATAATTTCTCTTTGCATATCTTTTTCTTGTGAATTACAATTAGTTAAAAATGATAAAATCAATATATTTATTAAGAAAATTTTTATTTTTTTATTCATAATATATTATATTCGTATGATATTTAAAATTCAATTTATCGAACAAATATACGAAATTTGGAAACTAAATAAAAATTAACTTGTCAGAATAAAACTTTAGTTATTCCAAATTGTTAAGGTTACTAACTTAAAAAAAGGTTAGCAACCTAAATTTTAGGCATTTTAGGCATTTTAAATCCCGAAGCAGAGCTTCGAGGATGCTCAAGCATAGCTCGGCATTTTAGTCATTATCATAAACTAAAACATGAGATTAAAATCACATAACACCCTCAAATTATCAATAATAATAACAGGAATAACTACTGTTATCACTCAGATAATTCTATTACGTGAATTTTTATCGGTATTTTTTGGTAACGAATTGGTAATGGGAATTATACTTGCCAACTGGATGCTGTTGACAGGAGCAGGTGCATATCTCGGGAAATTTTTAAAAAACATCAAAAACAAAATTTCAATTATTATAACACTTCAAGTGGTTCTTGCATTAATGCCAATGATTACTGTTTTTTTATTAAACGCTCTAAAAAATACAGTATTTCCTGTTGGAAGTATGCTTAGTCTTATTGACATCATTTACAGTTCGTTAATTTTACTGATCCCGTTTTGCATATCTTCAGGAATTACTTTTACTATTTTCAGCACTGAAATATCTAAAAACTCAAATCGTATAAATAATGTTTATTACTTAGAATCTGTCGGGAGTTTATTTGGAGGAATAATTTTCAATTTTCTTTTGCTATTTTTCTTTTCAACTTTCCAGATACTGACGCTAATTCTAACAATCAACTTTCTTGCCGCTATTCTATTGGCAATCACAACAAAGATGAAGCTACCCGGAATAATAATTCCAATTATCTTTCTGTTTTTTCTTACAATTATCTTGAAATTTGATTTCGAAAGCACTTCTCTAAGATATCTTTACAAAGGACAAAACATTATTTATTCAAAAGAAAATCAATATGGAAAATTACTTGTTACAAAAACCGATGAACAGTTAAATTTTTACGAAAACGGAGTCTCACTTTTCTCAACAAATAACATTATCGAAACCGAAGAATCAGTACATTACGCAATGCTTCAACATTCAAATCCAAAAAATATATTACTTATTTCCGGTGGAATCTCAGGTAAAATTCAGGAAATTTTAAAATACAACATTGACAAGGTAGATTATCTTGAATTAAATCCAGGAATAATTGATGTTGGATACATTTTTGGAACTATTCCCGAAACTCGAAAACTTAATATTATTAATAAAGATGCCCGTTTTTTCATTAAAAAAACACAAAATAAATATGATATAGTTTTGGTGAATTTACCTGAGCCCACAACCTCACGAATTAATCGATTTTATACTTTTGAATTCTTTTCCGAATTAAAGAAAAAACTTAATAAGGACGCTGTAATTTCCATTTCCTTAGGCTCATCACAAAATTATTTAAGCAAAGAAGAAATAAACACAAATTCGATAATGTTCAACACATTAAAAACTTGTTTTGAAAATATCATAATTATTTCCGGCGATCGCAATTATTATCTTGCATCGGATGCAAAATTAAATCACCAAATCACACATTTAGTTAAAAATAAAAATATTGAAAATGAATATGTAAACGATAATTATTTAGATGATGAACTTTTATTACAGAGAAGTAATTTTATTCAAAATTCACTTTCACCTGAAAGCAGGATCAACAAGGATTTCAAACCGCTTTCATATTACAGTCAACTATTATTATGGATGAGTTATTTCAAAGATAATGTCTTGATAATTTCGATTGTGGTTTTTATAATATTAGTTTTCATCCTGTTAAAGATAAATATTATAAGCCTTGGACTTTTTGCCGGAGGATTTGCAGCTTCGTCTTCTGAAATAATAATACTTATTTCTTTCCAGATAATTTACGGATATGTTTACAACATAATCGGAATAATAATTACTTTATTCATGGCAGGATTGGCTATCGGTTCATTTTTCCTGCCAAAGTTATTCAAAGACCTAAATAAAAATCTTTTTATCAGACTACAATTTTGCATAGGAATTTTTTCTATCATTTTACCGTTTATCATTATCGCTTGCAATATTTTAAATTTTGAAACAGTCATTCTGCATTCAATTTTTTACATACTCACTTTACTGATTTCCATAATGACCGGATTTCAGTTTGCCATTGCCACCAAAATACGTAAATCAAAAATACCATCGCTTGCCGCTGAATCGTACAGTAGCGATTTACTTGGTTCTGCTGTTGGAGCATTACTCACCTCTGCTCTACTTATTCCATTAATGGGAATTATCAATGTTGGAATATTTATTGGTTTATTGAATATTATTTGTGGATTAATAATTTTGCTGAGAAGAAATAGAATTATAACTTTACGCTAATGAATAAATCAGAAAAAAAAATTAGTAAACGTAACTTCCTGAAATACGGTTTATATGGCACATGCGGCATGATTGCCGGATTAAGTAATCTTGATCTTATTGCCGGCGAAATCTCAAAAATGGCATCAGGTTTACCTTCTGTTTCTCCTGATAAACTGTGGAAATGGAGTAAAGAAGCACTTTATTATATTGAAACCCCAAAAGGGATAAAATGTCGTTTATGTCCCCATGCATGCTTTTTGAAAGAAGGAGAAACAGGCGATTGTAGAACCAGAATTGCTTTGGAAAATAAATTATACACAATTGTTTATGGAAATCCATGTGCTATCCATGTTGATCCAATTGAGAAAAAACCTCTTTATCATTTTTTACCGGAAAGCCGTGCTTTTTCTGTTGCTACCGCGGGATGCAATCTTGCCTGTCTTAATTGTCAAAATTGGCAGATATCACAATCATCACCAAAAGAAACCACTAATTATGACCTAATGCCTGACAAACTGGTCGAAAAAGCAAAGTCATATAAATGTAAATCTATAGCTTACACCTATTCCGAACCTATTGTATTTTATGAATACATGTATGATTCTGCCAAAATCGCTCATGCAAATAATATAAAAAACATATTTGTTTCGGCAGGATATATCAAAGAAAAACCATTACGTAATCTCTCAAAATATATTGATGCTGCAAATATTGATCTGAAATCTTTCAGCAATGATATTTATGAGATGTTGAATGGCGGGACACTTCAGCCGGTGCTAAACACACTTAAAATTCTGAAAGAAGAAAATGTATGGCTTGAAATCACAAATCTGATAGTTCCAAGTTGGACAGATAATATGGATATGATAAAAAAAATGTGCGATTGGCTTTATGATAATGGTTTTGCCGACTGCCCTTTGCATTTTAGCAGATTTTCACCAACATATAAATTAACCCAATTGCCATATACATCGGCTACAACATTAAAAAAAGCCAGAAAAATAGCAATAGACGCAGGTCTTAAATATGTTTACATTGGAAATATTGTAGGATCAAAAGCCGAAAACACCTATTGTCCAAATTGCGGAGAAGTACTGATTGAACGCAAAGGATTTAGAATAATTAAGAACTCTATTAAAAATAATAAATGTTCGTTTTGTGGTGAAAAAATTGCGGGTGTGTGGGAGTAATTTCATATCATTGCCTAATTGTATCTACTTTACTTCACTTTTTTATAGCTTTTACTGAAAACATATAAGGTATTTTGTCTTTATA
>JAIORY010000079.1 GCA_021107915.1 Bacteroidales bacterium
AAATTCATCCTAAACTCCGACCTGTTGAAACAGTAATTGACGGAGTGCTTATTGCAGGAGCATGTCAGGCTCCTTTAAATATCACCGAATCTGTTAAGTCGGCATTATCTGCTGGTGCAAAAGTTAATTCCTTGATAAGTAAAGGTGAAATAGAATTAGAGCCAACACTCGCGCAAATTGATAAATCATCATGTAATTGGTGTGATAAATGTACCGATGTTTGTCCTTATAATGCAATTGTAAAAAAAGAGCATGATGGTAAAACAATTGCGGTTGTTAATGAAGCTAATTGTAAAGGATGTGGTATTTGTCTGCCGGTATGTCCTTCTAATTCTATTCAACTGATTGGATATACCGATGTTGAAATTGAAAGCATGATAGATGCATTAATTGATTAATAAGTTATATAAATCGAAAATTAAAAATTATCCGATGAAGAAGACAATTGATGTAATGAAAGAAAAACGCAAGGTTTCTGAAAGAGTCAGGAATAATATTAAAGCGTTTAATAGACTAAAGAAACAAATATTAAAATCTCTCGAAGCAGGACAAAAAACTATTCCTGAAATGGCCAAAGAAATAGAATCTGATATTGATATTATTACATATAATCTAATGACATTGATAAAGTATGGTTTTATTGAAGCAGGCGAAATAGATGATGATGATGAATATTATTATTACAAATTAAAGAATAAGAAATAAGATGGCAAAAATAAATCCTGATTTTGCAAAAGAATTAAAAGAATATGGTGCATTAGATTTGAATGCATGCTATAATTGCGGTACTTGTACAGCAGTTTGTTCTTTGTCTGATGAAGATAATTCATTTCCCAGGAAAATGATACGATTAAGTGTTTTGGGATTAGAAGATGAATTGCAATCTTCTGTTGACCCATGGTTATGCTATTATTGTGGTGAATGTAGCGAAACATGTCCGCAACAAACCAACCCGGGTGAATTAATGATGTCATTAAGACGATATCTGACTTCAAAATATGATTGGACTGGATTAGCACGAAAATTATATACATCAAAAGTATGGGAATTTGGCACAATCCTTTTCCTCGCTGCAGTTATTCTTGTTCTGTTTATATTTTTTCACGGGCCAATGACAACTGTATTAACAGCCGATGGTGGAGTTCAACTCAATACATTTGCACCTTGGAAACAAATTGAAATAGGTGATTGGATTATGGCCGGCTTATTATCATTTTTTCTCTTGACGAATATTTTTAATATGTATTTAAAAATTGTTAAAAGTGATAAAAGTTTAAAAATTCCAATAAAAATATATTTCACCGAATTATGGAAACCCATTTTTCATGCAGCTACACAATGGCAATTTTCAAAATGTGATCAGCATGAATCTAATAAATCAATAAATTTTAGTACATACTGGATTATTCATTTTCTGTTAATGACAAGTTATGCCTTGATGTTAATAATAATAGTTGTTTTTCTGGGTTGGTTTCAAACGGATAATATATACGAATGGTGGCATCCTCAACGAATTTTGGGCTATTATTGTACTTTTGGTTTAACTGTTGGTTTGATTTACTTTGCTTATTCAAGAATAAAAAAGAATCAGGAAAAAAGTAAATACTCTCACATTACTGATTGGACTTTTCTTGTGTTATTATTTTTAACAACCATAACAGGAATATTGGTTCATATATTTAGAATTTATGGAATGCCATATGCAACGTATTATATATATGTTATCCATATAATGATACTTTTCCCAATGTTAATGATAGAAGTTCCATTTTCTAAATGGTCGCATTTGGCATACAGACCGGTTGCAATTTATTTTAGTAATGTTGTAAATGCTGCCCGTAAACAAAGCAAATAAAGAATAATATTGTTCAGAAATAAAAATTCCGAGTTATGATTAATTTCGTAATTCGGAATTTTTTGTTTAGGGTTATACTGATTAATTATAAATGATTAGTTCCAAGTTATTACTATTTTTGAAGAAAAATTTAAAAATGAAAAATCTATTACTTTTCGGAATTCTAATTTTATTTAGTTTCCAGTCGTTTTCTCAAACTCATGAGGCAGTTAATCATAATCTATTTGTACAAATAAATCCGGAGACCTCGGAAATTACGGTTACAGATTCTATTAGCATTGAGGGAGAATTTAAAAATGAATTTTTACTTAATGCTGAATTCAAGCCTGTTAGTCTTTCAAAAAAAATATCATTAAAAAAAATAACAGACAATGCAGATGCTTCGGATGTTGGAATGGATAGAGAGGATGCCGAAGGAGGAAATGCCTTGAAATTATCAAAATGGAAAATTAAAGGTTTGACAAATAGTTTTGTTATTTCTTATCATGGGAAAATAAAATTGGCAATAGAGCAGGGCGAAGAAAACTATCAGAGGGGTTTTTCTCAGTCGCCCGGTATTATTGATACGCTGGGTATTTATCTCGCAGGTTCAACATTTTGGGTTCCTGTGTTTGAAGGTAAATTGATGACTTTTTCTTTAACAACTGAATTGCCCAAAAATTGGAAAAATGTAACTCAAGGCAAACGTACAAAAGACGAAATACTGTCAGGTAAACATATTGACACCTGGATTTGTGATAAACCACAAGAAGAAGTTTTTCTTATTGCCGCCAACTTCAACGAGTATTCTCACAATATGAATTGCGGACTCAAAGCAATGGCTTTTCTTCGTACTCCAGACGAGAGTTTGGCAAATAAATATCTCGAAGTTACCGAGCAATATATGGATATGTATCAGAGTATGCTGGGTGATTATCCTTATACGAAATTTGCTTTGGTAGAAAACTTTTGGGAAACCGGTTACGGAATGCCTTCTTTTACCCTTCTTGGTGAAAAAGTTATCCGTTTCCCTTGGATACTTCACGCTTCCTATCCTCATGAGCTATTGCACAATTGGTGGGGAAATAGTGTGTATGTAGATTTTGATTCCGGAAATTGGTGCGAGGGAACTACGGTTTTTATGTCCGACCATTTGATTAAGGAGCAACGTGGAGCCGGAGATGAATATCGTCGTTCTACACTTCAAAAGTTTAGCAATTCTGTAAATAAGGAAAATGATTTTCCATTAAATAAATTTATTTCACGACACGATGCGTCAAGCTCATCCATAGGTTATGGAAAAGCTATGATGATGTGGCAAATGCTTCGCAGAAAACTCGGTGATGAGACTTTTTTAAAGGGAATGCAATTGTTCTACGAAAGCAATAAATACAAAACCGCTTCTTATAGCGATATTCAAAAAGCGATGGAAGAAACCTCGGGAATTGATTTAACATCATTTTTCGACCAATGGGTTAATCGTAAAGCTGCTCCCGAACTTGGTATTAAAGACATAAAAATAGATATGTATGCCGGCAAATACCGTATTAATATTACTATTGAACAAATGCAGGATGATGATGTTTTTAATATTGATGTTCCAATAAATATTGCTACTGAAGATGGGATTGAAACTTATGTTTTCAGTATGGATAAAAAAGAACAGGACTTTCAAATCAGTTTAAAAAGTAAACCTTTAAAATTAGTTGTTGACCCACAATACGATGTTTTTAGAATATTAAATCCGGCTGAAGTTCCTCCTACTTTATCAAAAATATGGGGAAGTAAAAATAATTTGATTATCATTCCTGAAAAAGCAAGTAAAGAACAAAAAGAGATTTATAAGAAATTTGCGAAACAATGGCAGGATTCTGATAATGATAATTTCACAATTGAATATGATACGGATTTAAATGAACTTCCAAAAGACAAAACAGCTTGGATTATTGGTTTCGAGAATAAATTTGCAAAAGAAATCAATCAACAATTAGTGGAATATAATTCTAAATTTATTGCTGATTCTGTAATATTTGAAAATAAAAATCTTGTCAAAAAAGGAAACAGTTTTATATTTACTTTATTTGATGAAAAAGACATCAACAAACAAATAATATTTATTTCTATTGAAAATGAAAATGCTGTTGCGGGTTTAATAAGAAAATTGCCACATTACGGGAAATACAGTTATTTGGCTTTTAGCGGAGACGAACCTACCAATATTGCCAAAGGGCAATGGCCTGTTTTAAATTCTCCGATGGTTAAAACTTTTAGTGAAGATGCTCAAAAAATATCTGTAACTGAGCCAAGAAAAGCATTAGCCACTCTAAAACCGGTTTTTTCTGAAAAAAGAATGATGTCAACCATAAAATACCTGGCATCTGAAGAACTCAAAGGAAGAGGTCTGGGAACTCCTGAAATAGATCAGGCAGCCGAATATATTGCTCAACAATTTGAGGCAGCCGGCTTGAAACCAATCAAGGGAACTTATTATCAAAAATTCACTCATAAATTTGATAAAAAAGGAGAATTAGATCTTACAAATGTTATTGGTGTAATTCCGGGTACTGACCCTAAATTAAAGGACGATGTTGTAGTGGTTTCGGCGCATTACGACCATTTAGGTTTTGGTTGGCCAGATGTTAGAAAAGGTAACGAAGGTAAAATTCATTATGGTGCCGACGATAATGCCAGCGGTGTGGCAACTATTATTGAACTGGCACATTCAATGGCAAAAACCGTAAAACCAAAAAGAACTATCGTATTTCTTGCTTGCACTGCAGAAGAAGCCGGATTAATTGGTTCCAGATATTTTGTTGCTCACGCCAAAGATTATTTTAGTGGAGAAATTTTTGCCAACGTAAATATTGATACAGACGGTAGTTTGTTCGATAAAAAATTATTGGTTTTAAATGCCAATTCGGCGAAAGAATGGAAATTTATCTTTATGGGTACTGACTATACCACCGGCGTGAAATCAGAGGTTATTGACAAAGATTTAGATGCCAGCGACCAGTTTGCATTTATCGAAAAAGGGATACCTGCTATTCAGCTTTTTACAGGAGCTACAGAAAACTATCACCGTCCTACCGATACATTCGATAAAATTGATGGAAAGGGTTTGGTAAAAGTTGCCATCGTTTGCAAAGAAGTCCTGACTTATCTTGCCGATAGGGAAGACCCAATGAATTTTACCGGAAAAACTCCGGGCATAAATGAAGCTCCCGTGAAAGCAAAAACAATCCGTAAAGCAAGCACCGGTTCAATACCAGACTTCGCTTATAAAGGAAAAGGCATAAAAATATCAAGTGTTATGTCCGGCTCGGCAGGCGAAAAAGCAGGATTACAAGCCGAAGATATTATCAT
>JAIORY010000379.1 GCA_021107915.1 Bacteroidales bacterium
TACATTACGATTAATAATTACAGTTTTAATCCAACGATTGATTTATTGAAAAATGGAATTGACCTTTGTTAGCATCAGGAAGTCCGGGTATTTCATCAAATCCGTAACCATAATCCAATCCTAAAACACCAAACATTGGCAAGAATACTCTAACACCAACACCTGCGGCTCTCTTAACAGAAAAGGGATCAAATGTATTAATACTTAACCATGAATTACCGGCTTCAAGAAATGTTAAAGCATATATTGTGGCACTTGGATTAAGAGAAAGCGGGTATCTCAATTCAAAAGTATATTTACTGTAAATTGTACCACCAATATTTTTATCTTTGTAATACATAGGTGTTATAGACTCATTTGCATAACCTCTCATTGCAATTATCTCTCTGCCGTCAAAATTATTATATCCTGATAAACCATCGCCGCCAAGATAGAATCTTTCAAATGGGATTACTCCAATATTATTATTATAACAACCCAAAAAACCGAATTGTACTCGTGTGCTCAAAACAAGTTTTTCATATAACTCAAGATACCATGCTGCTTTAAATTTCCATTTATAATACTCCATCCATTTAAATTTCTCTTCTTCATCCATTGTAGAATAATCATCATTTTTAAATAATGAATACGGTGGTGAAAGTTCTACTGCAAGAGATAATTCGGATCCATATCTTGGATAAATAGGTGCACTAATTGAATTTCTTGATAAAGTTACATTGTAACTAATATTATTATAAGTTCCGGTTCCATCACCAACAGATAAAATATTTGAGTAATTATCTAAACTGTATTGTTGTAGATTAATGCCTTGATAAAAAGTAAAAAAGTCATCAGGCCACTGAAGTCGTTTTCCAATACCAATTGAAAGCCCGTTAATTACAAATGCTGCTCTGCTTGGATTATCTCTATCAAGACCATTTGAATATAATGAATGGTAATAAGACAGGCTTAAAGCATTTGGTTTTTTTCCGCCAAGCCATGGCTCAACAAATGAGGCACTATAGCTGAAATAGCCTTTTCCATAAGTTTGCATTCTAAGGGTAAGTTTTTGTCCATCACCTGTAGGTATTGGTCTCCATGCCTTACCTTTAAATATATTACGTGCCGAAAAGTTGTTAAAGGAAAAACCAAGAGTACCAATAATTCTTCCATATCCCCATCCACCGGATAATTCGATTTGATCGGCAGAAGTTTCTTCAACTGAGTAATCAATATCAACAGTACCGGAAGCAGGATCAGGGTTAACATTAGGAGTAATTGTTTCGGCATTGAAAAACTTCAATTGTGCCAATTCTCGTGTTGTTCTAATAATATCCGAACGGCTGAAAAGCTGCCCGGGTCTTGTTCTCAGCTCACGAAGTACTACATGATCGTTTGTTCGTGTATTTCCTCTTATCAAAACTTTGTTGATAGTTGCCTGATCGCCTTCTCTTAATCTTATTTCAAGGTCAATTGTATCATTATCAACCCGAATTTCAACAGGTTGAGCTGAAAAGAAAAGATATCCATCATCTAAATATAAAGAACTTACATCCATTCCGTTAGGATTGAAAGTAAGATTTGTTTCAAGCAGTTCCTGATTATATGTATCACCTTTTCTTATTCGCAATATAGAATTTAATTCTTGTGCAGTATATTTGGTATTTCCAATCCATGTAATATCTCCAAAATAATATTTATTACCTTCATTAACAGTAATATCAATATTTATCAAACCATCTTCGTTTCTATAAATAGAATCATTTACTATTTTAGCATCTCTATATCCCAGTTTGTTATATTTATTAATGATATTTGCTTTATCTTCATTATAATCATTTTCAATATATTTTGATGGTTTAAATATTCTAAACATTATATTGTCATCTACATAATTTTCAAAATCATTATAAATACCTACGAGGTCAAGATGCATGACACTTTTAATGATTTGATAAATAAGCTTATCAATATTAACTAATGGTTTTACTTCACCTTTTTCTTTAGTATCTTTCAAAGAATTTTTAATTTTATCCGTGCTTAAATATTTATTCCCTTTAATGTTGATATTATATATCTTTATTTTATTACTTTTTTTGATATTAATAATCAGCTCAACACCATTAGAAGTAGAAGTGTCAACAAGTTGTTTGATATCAACATGTGTATCAAGAAATCCTTTATCGGTATAATAATTTTTAATAATATTTTTTGATCTTACGATAAGATTATTATTAACTACATCTCCTCTTGTTAACTGCAATTTTTCACGAAGATTATCAGCTGCAGCTCGTTTGATTCCATGAAAAGAGAATTTTGATAAACGTGACCGCTCTGCAAGATCAATATTAAGAAAAATGGCCTTTTCCATTCTTCCTATAACTGATATTTTAATATTTGAAAACAACCCTTGATCCCAAAGTTTGTTAATAGCTTTTGAAATATCATCGCCCGGAATAGTAATCTCGTTACCAATTTTTAAACCCGAAAGCATAATCATAACATTATTGTCGAGATATTTAATACCGGAAACAGTAATTCCCCCAATTTCATAGGTTTGAGGGTTTGAGTAATCGACAATAATTAATTCTTCACCCAGGCTTATTTGAGAAAAAGCAGGAGCAAAAGGTATTATTAACAATATTAAAATAATTCCTGTTATTTTCTTTATGCTAAAAAACGAATGTGATGAGATGTTAATTTTCATTATTAATTTTACTTATTAATTTGTTCACTTGTCTTTCCAAATCTTCTTTCGCGGCCCTGAAAATCAATCAATGCTTTATACATATCCTCTTTCCTGAAGTCGGGCCAAAGAGTATCTGTAAAATATAATTCTGTATAAGCAATTTGCCAAAGCAAAAAATTACTTATTCTGTTTTCGCCGCTTGTCCTGATCAATAATTCAGGATCCGGCATATTATTAGTTCTTAAAAAAGAACTAAACATATCCTGATCAATACTTTCTGCAGAGATATCATTAGTTTTAATTTTATCAGCAATCTTTTTCACTGCATCTACAATCTCCCAACGCGAGCTGTAACTCAATGCAAGTGTTAAAGTCATTCTGGTATTTCCTGATGTATCTTCAATTGATTTCATCAACTGTTTATAACTTGCTAATGGCAAACTATTAAGATCGCCAATTGCATTTAATCGTATATTATTCTTATTAAGAGTTTTTGTTTCCTTATTAATTGATTTCATTAATAACTTCATTAAAACATCTACTTCGTATTTTGGACGATTCCAGTTTTCAGTAGAAAAAGCATATAATGTAAGATATTTAATACCGAGTTCGGCAGCAGCTTCAGTAGTTTCACGAACTGATTTTACGCCATTTTGATGACCAAATGTCCGGTTTTTCCCTTGCTTTTTAGCCCATCGCCCATTACCATCCATAATAATAGCCACATGAATAGGTAAATTTTCAATATTTATTATATCTTTTAAGTTCATTAAATTTTTACTGCGTTTGGTTATTAATTATATCATTTACGCATTTAATCATTCAATCATTTTATTGTCGTTGATCAAGACAATGTGACCGACTACCCAATCTAAATTTATATGTGATTGTTATACCTGTAAAAGAATACCAATCATTTGTTTCTGAATTACCTCTTTGCATTCCGGGTTCATGGTCAAAAGTAGGATCTGACAAAACACCTGCCTGATTCGATCGATCAATATCAGCCCCAACAAGATAATATGTTGTGCTTACATCATCAATATAATCAGTAAAAGTTTTTCTTAATCCCCATTCAAAAGCAAGTCCTAATTTTTTAGTAATACTGTATTTAAATCCAAAACCAAAAGGAACGGCAAAAGAAATTTTTGAATATGGTTTTCGTCCATCATATCCTTCATTTTGTCCTTCGGTGCCTGCATCCCTTAAACTTATATCGCCAACTTTAGGATTATACGTAAAACCCGAAACGCCAGCAAAAATGTATGGGGTAAAATAGTTTCTTTGGCTACCTGTAAAATAAGGGAAAAAATTAAATTCAAAAATTGCAGAAATGTCATTAATTACTGATTTAAACATCAAGTCTCTACCTTCAACAGCTTTTGTAATAACATCATCACCTGCAATATTTCCACGATATAAACTTAATTTCAAAGCCATACGTGTATTCATATTGTATCTGGCAAGCATACCAAAAGCCGGTTTTGTTTGCGAATAATGAAGTCCGGGATTAATATCCCCCAAATAATATGAAGCTCCACCAAAAAGACCAACTTCAAAATCCTGGCTTTGAAGTCCTTGAAAACCAAACAACAAAACAAATATTGATATAATAAATTTCTTCATTCTTGTTATTACAAATTTTATTTAACGTGCAAAAATATTACTTTTTCCCGATAATACTAATGCTTAATATATTAATTTCTGCTATCTAATCCCCACTTCAATTTATCACGTATTGTAGAAAAAAAGTCTTTGCTTTTCATTTGAACCAAATTTATTTCAAAATCACCCTTTACAATTTCTATTTCAATTGAGGAATCTATTTTCTCGAAACGGGAATCAAGGCTGACAAAAAAGTTTTTATCTCGCCCTTCAACTTTTATCCTGATTGTGCTATCGTCTCGTATAACGATAGGTCGTACCGTTAAATTGTGCGGTGCAATTGGAGTTATTACAAAGTTTTTTGAGCCCGGAGTAATAAACGGGCCACCGCAACTCAGCGAATATGCAGTTGAGCCTGTGGGTGTTGAAATAATTATTCCGTCTGCCCAATATGAATTCAAAAAATTATCATCAATATAAACATGAACCACAATAAGTGAGGTTGATTCTTTTCGACTTACAGATAGTTCATTCAAACCATAATTAAGATTGCCAAATAAATTTTCAGGTTTATTAATTTTCAGCAAGGCTCGTTTGTTAAGAGTGTATTCTCTATTAATAATATTATCGATTGCAATACAAATTTCGTCTTTCGAAATACTTGATAAAAATCCCAGGCGACCAACATTTATTCCCACAATTGGTATTCCCGAATCCCTAACCAAAGGAAGTGTATCAAGCAATGTACCATCTCCTCCTATCGAAAACAAAAAGTCAGCATTATTTTGTAGGTCTTTATGATTATTAAAAATGCTTACCTCCGAATTAAAAATAATTTCAGATTTTATATTGGAATAATAAGGACCAAAGACTATTATCTTTGCATTTACTTC
>JAIORY010000165.1 GCA_021107915.1 Bacteroidales bacterium
ACTTTCTTTTACAAAAACCGGAAGTAAAAACTAACCAAAATTATCAAAACGCTTTTTTGGCATACTAATTGTTTTCTTTTGAGCGGGCCCACATTTTTTAACTTTTAAATTTAAGTGCTATGAAAACATTTAAGAAAAATAAAAACGATGTGGTTGAAAACACAAAAACAATATTTTCAAAAATTAACCTCGCCATTTTGGCTGTACTTTCTTTAACTCTCTTTTTAACTTCGTGTTATAAAGAACCTTGGGGAAGTGATGGTCGTACCGGAAGAGCATACCTCGCCCTGACATGGGTAGAAGCAGAACCTGACTATTTAGATGCCGGTACTTCTGCTATCCCTGAATATTTTTACTGGGATGAATATTATAGAATTATCCCCGGATATTACAACTTTTATTATGAAGGAGATGTTTGGACAGGTAACAGATGGGCATTTTACTCATGGGAAATAGATTATGAAATTTGGACTAATGCCGGTGAACCCGGAGGTTTTTATTACAATGGCCGCGATGGTGCAGATTCCTATTTCACAATTGAATGTAGTCCTTACGGGCCTTATGTAAGTGAATATTATAAAAGAGCTGTTATTGAAAAAGATTATGAAGTGATTGAAGATACCGGTGATATAATCATCATTGAAAAAGAAAAAGAGGAATTCACAATAAGAGTAACTTATAAAAAAGTTGAGAAAAGAAACAGAAAATAATTATCTGACTCTATATATTGGCTCAAGAATAAATCTTAAATTTTCACCTGCCTCAGGCAGGTTTTTTTTATACTTTTACCGGAAAATTATTAATTAAGCTTAATTAATGAGATACGATACAGATAAACGAGTTGTAATGACTCTGGATGCAGGAGGAACAAATTTTGTTTTCTCTGCAATACAATCAAACGAAGAAATTGTAGAACCAATTATTTTACCGGCAAAAGCCCAAAATCTCAATTCTATTCTTAAAATAATTATTGAGGGATTTAAGCAAGTGAAATCAATTTTAAAAAATAAAGCTGATGCAATTAGTTTTAGTTTTCCCGGTCCTGCCGATTATCAAAATGGAATTATCGGAGATCTTACTAATTTACCGGCTTTTAGAGGTGGAATTGCTTTAAAAGATATGCTTGAAGAAAAATTTGATATACCTGTTTTTATAAATAATGATGGCGATTTATATGCTTATGGAGAAGCCATTGCAGGTGTTTTACCAACAATTAATAATCTGATAAAACAAAAAGGCGGAATAAAAAAATATTCAAATTTGTTTGGGGTTACTTTTGGAACCGGATATGGCGGTGGAATTGTTTCTAATGGTAATTTGGTTTTTGGTGATAACTCTGCTTCCGGTGAAATTAATCGCTTAAGAAACAAACTTTACCCTGAAACTAGTGTTGAGGATAGTGTTAGCATTAGGGGTGTTCAAAGGGTTTTTGCTCGGGAAACCGGAATAGATATTTCAAGTTGTCCTTCACCAAAAGAGATTTTCCAAATTGGAATGGGAGAAATTGATGGGGATAAGAATGCAGCCCAAAAAACTTTTGAAGAACTGGCTGTTGTTGCCGGAGATTCTCTTGCCAATTCAATCACACTTTTGGATGGAATAATTGTGATTGGCGGAGGATTAGCAGGAGCATATCCCCTCTTTCTTCAAAAGTTAGTTGATGAGATGAACAATAATTTTAACACAAATAACGGCGATTCTCTTTCGCGAATGGAAATTACAGCCTTTAATCTTGAAGATAAAAATGGATTAAAACAATTTCTTGAAAATACAAGCATCGAAATTGATGTTCCGTTCAGTAATAAAAAAGTAAATTATGACCCTGTAAAACGAATCGGTGTTTGTGTTTCTAATCTTGATACTTCTAAAGCTGTTTCAATCGGAGCTTATGCTTTTGCTTTAAATGAGCTTGATAAAACAGATTAAGCATCCACGACAAATGAATTTTGAAATATAAGAGCATGATTATTAAATGAAATTGGTAATTGGAAATTAGAAATTCAGAAGAATGCAAAATTTCTAATTTCTAATTTCCATATTTGGATTTAGTAAAATGTAATAAACTAAAAACGTAACAACTACAAATATATAAACGGATGAAAATATACCCCATAGAAACCGGAAATCTTAGACTTGACGGAGGAGCAATGTTTGGTGTTGTTCCAAAAACATTATGGCAAAAATTATATCCTTGTGATGAAAATAATCTTTGTAACTGGGCAATGAGATGTTTGTTGGTTGTTGATGAAGACAGAAAAATCCTTGTCGATAACGGAATCGGCGACAAGCAAGATGAAAAATTCCTGAAACATTATTATTTGAATGGCGATGATAGTCTGGAAAAATCTCTTGCAAAACATGGTTTTACACCCGATGATATTACAGATATGATTTTAACTCATCTTCATTTCGACCATTGTGGCGGAAGTATAAAATATGCCGATAACAAAAAAGATTTTGAGCTTGCTTTTAAAAACGCAAACTATTGGGTCAGTAAAAAACAATATAACTGGGCTGTTGAGCCAAACCACCGTGAAAGTGCTTCCTATTTTAAAGAAAATATTCTTCCGATTGAAGAAAGCGGACATCTTAAATTAATTGAAGAAGAAGGCGAAATACTTCCAAACATTAGTGTAAAAATTTTTGATGGTCATACAGACGGGCAGGTAATTCCATACATTAATTATCATGGAAAAACTATTGCTTTTATGGCTGACCTTTTGCCGGCAGCGGCACATATTCCTTTGCCATGGATACCAGCTTACGACACACGTCCTTTGCTAACCTTAAAAGACAAAGAAAAATTTTATCAGGATGTTTTGGAAAATGATATTACTCTGTTTTTCGAACATGACTTGTACAATGAATGTTGCACACTTCAGAAAACTGAAAAAGGTGTGAGAATGAAAGAAACTTTTTCGTTGAATGATTTTATTGAGAGGGCAGATAAATAATTTTAAATCCCTGAGTAATTTCATCGACAGATATTCTGCAAAAATAAATTCCTGCTTTATGAATTTGTGAGTTTTTGGGTTTCCATTTAATGGAATTATGAGCTTTGCTTTGTGTTTTGTTTATTAGATTTTTTATCAGTTTTCCTGATAAATCATAAATATCAATCTTAACTTTTGATTCTTTTTCTATATCATAATAATAAGCCCCGATATCGGCAATTGTACTATCAGGATCAATAGGACTCCCGGGATTTCCTTTATCAATGCAGGGCGATATACTTCTTAAATTAAAATCATTAACAGCAGGATCAACAAATTGGGGATCATCAAAAATATTGCTGTCTCCGGGAAGTAAAGAATTATCACTCAGAGAATATGAAATCAATATTTCGGAAAGTGAATCAGCAGAAATATCACAATCAATTGAATTTGAAATTATAGTATTTTCAACAATGACAGAACCACCGCCATATCCCGAAACTAACTCCGCACAGCGAATTCCAATATCATTCCCGTAAAGGGTATTATTGATAATTTTGCCACTCGAACCATCTTTAAAAATTATACCTTCGTGACAATATGCAATAAGATTTCTTTTAATTTTAATATTGACAGAATTTCCGAAAGTTTCGTTTCCAATTTCCATAGCTCTGTCGCTCGCATTAAAAATAATATTACTGTCGATAAGAATATTGCGACTGAAATTTAGATCAATTGCATCATCAGGAATATTCTCAAAAATACTATTTGAAATCCTGCCATTTATACTATTTATAAATTCAACAGCATCGGGTATTGTGGTGAAATAACAATTATTAATGATTGCAGGAATTCCATTATTTACCAGCAAACCTTCACCTTTATTTGATCCGGTAATTGAACTATAAAGAAAATTCACGCTGCCGCTTTTAATCTCAATAATTGGGGTGCTCCACAGAAGATCCTGAGTATTGATAAAATCAACATTAAAAAATGTCATATTAACATTCTTGCTATAAAAAGTTCCGTCTTTTATCAGAGCATAATTAAATTCGCTGTTGCTTCCGTAATTATCAATTTGGATTTTTCCCCAACCAACACTATCAATCATCGGCAAAAATGATACAGCTTCGTCAACAGTTCCATAAACAAAAATATGTCCGAATATATTTATATCAACGGCTGTATCAATCATTAAAACAGTCCCTTCCATAATTATCAAAGTATCGCCCGAATTAATTACAAGATTTGAATCAATAATATAAGGTGAGTTTGCTTTATTAAAAATTATGCTTCCGCAGAATGCCTGTGAGGAAGCAATTAAAAGCATAATAAAAATCAACTTCCGAAAATAATTATATTTTATAAAAACAAAAAACATATAAACTCAATTTTTCTTTTTCAGGATTTAGCATATACTTTGCCTTGAACAATCTTATTTGCCGGTTTTCCATGTATCATTTTCTCTCTTGCAAATTGTGATTTACAGTTTGGGCATTTTAAATCCCCATTTGTATAATCATCTTTAATTCTATCTTTATAACATTTCACCAAATGCCCGTTTCCTGCTTTATAATATTTATATAAAAGAGTATTACATTGCGAACAATATATTTTTATTGTTTTAAATTTAGTCATGTTAATACTCTCATTTTTGATTCACTTCGAAAAGCCGCTAAGCGGGTAATCTAATAAAATGCAAAAACTATCAACCTATATATCTGTTTGTTAGAAACTCGCTAAGCGGCTGATAATTAATAATCTTTTGTTTTTAAAGTAATCTCACTTTAAAAATTTATTCAAGCTGCAAGATACAATAATTTAATAAAAAGAATTGCCACTCCATACGGATCACTATATGAAAAAACACGAAAATCCACAAAACAAAAAATTATCAACAACTTAATTTTAGTGAGCTACCATTTGGAATTTTGAAATTGAATTTTGGAATTTATTTGTTATTTGAATTTTGTTATTTGGAATTTTCATGTATTTAATCATCCGTACGGACTTGTGATTTTATGAATCCGTCTGGACTTCGCTTCGTAAAAGTTTTTTCATGTGTTTGCTCTGAATTAAAATTAAATGTGTTTGCCACGTTAACTATTATTCGTTTATTTGCACCACAAAAATTTTATCATTATTAATTAAAAAAGTAAATAATTATGGCTAAAGCAAGAGCACGACATATTTTGGTAAACACCAAAGAAGAATGTGAAAAC
>JAIORY010000428.1 GCA_021107915.1 Bacteroidales bacterium
TTTTTTGAAATTTATTTGCTGAGTTTTAGGTAATTGTTACCTGCGAAACTTGAGTTAAAATGACTGAAATTTAAAATGACTAAAATGTAAAATGACTAAAATGTAAAATAAAGCAAAGGGAATCCGTACGAAGCGAAGCAAGTCCTTTGGATGGGGTTTTATTTTCTATTTTTTTACTTGTTTATTGATTATTGAGTGTTGCTTATTGAGTGTTTTTTTATGTGTTTAATTTTTATAGTTAATACATTTACACTAAAGGGAAGTTCTAAAAATAGTGAAGTTCGAGGCGCAAGAAATTTTAAAACCGGAGTTTACCTTTGTAAATGAGGATTTTAAAATTTTGAGGCAACGAAGAAATTCGCATTTTTAGAGCTTTCCTAAAAAATTTCCTTTGCAATTTGCCTGACATTCTCTGAAATCCCAATTGTAAAAAAATGTAATGCGGGTACTCCGAATTTAATCAACTCTTTTGATTGTTTTATTCCCCATTCTACTCCAACCTGATAAGCTTCGTTATTATTTTTACACTTATTTAATTCCAGTTCCAAATCTTCAGGAATATCAACATAAAAAACTTGTGGTAGCATTTTCATGTCATTCAAAGTTGTTATTGGTTTTATTCCAGGAATAATGGGTACGGTTATACCAATTTCCCGACAATCATTAACAAAATCAAAATATTTCTGATTATCAAAAAACATCTGAGTAACTATATAATCTGCTCCGGCATCTACTTTATTTTTAAGATGCTTTAGATCGGATTTTATATTTGGTGCCTCGAAATGTTTTTCGGGATAACCGGCAACTCCAATAGAAAAATCAGTACTTGCTCTATTTTCGAGGTCTTCATCAAGATAATGGCCATTGTTGAGATCAACAATTTGTTTCACCATTTCTACAGCATTTGCATGACCATCTTTTTCAGACTTAAAAACCCTTTGGGACTTTAATGGGTCTCCTCTTAAAACCAGCAAATCTTTAATTCCTAAAAAATGCAGATCAATTAAGGCATATTCTGTGTCATCCTTTGAGAAACCTCCGCAAATAATATGAGGCACAACATGCACATCAGGATATTTATATTTAATAGCTGCTGAAATTGCAACTGTTCCCGGTCGTTTTCTTACTGTCTTTTTCTCAAGCAAACCCGAAGGATGCTTTTTATAAACTACCTCCTCCTGATGATAAGTAACATTTATATTTAACGGATTAAATTCCATCAAAGGATCAATGGTTTTATAAATCAAATCTATATTATGTCCTTTTAAAGGCGGAAGCAACTCAAATGAAAAATGAGGACTTTTTGCGTTTTTGAAATGTTCAATTACTTTCATATTTTAGTCATTTTGAATTTTAGTCATTTTACATTTTAGTCATTTTGAATCTTTCCTTCCTGAATAATCAAGAAGCTGATCATCTTGCACTTTTCCAACCATAAAATATTTTGATTGGGGATGTGCAAAATAATATCCGCAAATAGAAGCTGCCGGATTCATAGCAAAGTTTTCTGTTAGTTTTATTCCTGTGTGTTTTTCTGCATTAAGAAGTTCAAAAATTGTCTTTTTCTCCGAATGATCGGGACAAGCAGGATAGCCCGGTGCAGGTCTGATCCCTTGAAATTTTTCTTTAATGATCTCAGATATTTCAAGTTTTTCGTTTTCTGCATATCCCCAATATTTAATTCTTATCTGTAAATGGAGATATTCCGCATAAGCTTCTACCAGTCTGTCAGCAAGAATTTTTAACATTAAAGAGGAATAATCATCATTATTTTTTTTGAAATGATCAATCCAATTATTAATTCCAATTCCTGCTGTAACTGCAAAAACGCCGATATAATCTGTTATACCTGATTCGACCGGAGCAATAAAATCGGAAAGGCAAAAGTTAGGATTATCGTTTTTTTGCTTTTGTTGATTCCTCAGAAAATGAAAAACAGCAGTTTTATTACTCATCTTTTCATCAGAAAAAACCTCAACATCATCATCAGCAGAATGACAAGGAAAAATCCCAAAAACAGCCTTTAACCCAAGCATGTTTTCTTTTTCTATTCTTAGAAGCATATTTTGTGCATCATCAAATAATTTTTGTGCTTCTTTACCTTTTTCTTTATTATTAAATATTTCAGGGTATTTTCCTTTTATTTTCCATGAATTAAAAAACATAGTCCAGTTAATGAACTTTTTTATTTCACCGAAAGGAGAATCTGAAAAATATTTTATTCCTGTAAAAGCCGGTTTTATAATTTCTATGTTTTTAAAATCAATTCTAAATTTATTTTTTCGGGCTTCTTTCAGAGAAATATATTCTTTTGATTTTTCTCTGTTCTCATAAACTTTTCTCAAATCAGAATATTCCGTTTTTATCTCATTAAAAACATTTTTCTTTCCTGATAAAAGTTTTGAAACTGCCGAAACACTCAAAGAAGCATCACCAACATAAAGAACAGGTGCCTGATAATTTACATCAATTTTAATCGCAGTATGAAGTTTTGATGTTGTGGCACCACCAATCAGCAATGGTATTTTTATTTTTTGTCTTTGCATTTCCCGTGCCACATGAACCATTTCGTCCAGCGATGGAGTTATCAATCCGCTTAAACCTACGATGTCAACTTCTTCGTCCAAGGCAGTTTTAATTATTTTTTCTGCCGAAACCATCACGCCAAGGTCAATAATCTCATAATTATTACAAGCCAAAACTATGCTTACTATATTTTTCCCGATATCGTGCACATCGCCCTTAACAGTTGCAAGAAGTATTTTTTTTGCTGATGTAGATGTTCCTTTTTGTTTTTCTTCTTCGATGTAAGGTGTAAGTTTTGCAACTGCTTTTTTCATCACTCTTGCACTTTTTATCACCTGCGGCAAAAACATTTTTCCCGAACCAAACAGTTCACCAACTAAATTCATTCCATCCATTAATGGTCCTTCGATAATCTCAATAGAAGTTTCAAAAGATAAACGAGCTTCCTCAACATCATCTTCAACAAAATCAATAATTCCTTTAACAAGCGAATGTTTTATACGTTTTTCAACATTTTCATCTCTCCAATCATCTTCTTTTATTTTTACTTTTTTCTTATCCTTAACATTTTCAGCATAAGAAAGCAAATGTTCTGTAGCATCTTCTCTCCTGTTTAAAACAAGGTCTTCAACAAGATGTAAAAGTTCTTTTGGGAGTTCATCATAAATTTGAAGCATTGCCGGATTTACAATTCCCATATCAAGTCCGTTTTTTATTGCATGGAATAAAAACACCGAATGCATTGCCTCCCTGATCGTATTATTTCCTCTGAAAGAAAACGATAAATTACTGATTCCTCCACTAACCTTTGAATACGGCAAATTATCTTTAATCCATTTTGTAGCTTTAATAAAATCAACGGCATAATTATTATGCTCGGGAATTCCCGTTGCAATAGTCAGAATGTTAGGGTCAAAAATTATATCTTCAGGCGGGAAATTAACTTCTTCGGTTAATATTTTATAAGCACGCTTGCAAATTTCCGTTTTTCTTTTAAAAGTTGTTGCCTGTCCATTTTCATCAAAAGCCATAACAATTGCTGCAGCTCCATAATTTTTTATCTTTCTTGCATGATTTTTAAAAACTTCCTCACCTTCTTTCAGGCTTATAGAATTTACAATAGCTTTTCCCTGAACACATTTTAATCCGGCTTCAATCACTTCCCATTTCGAAGAATCAATCATAATAGGTAATTTTGCAATATCCGGCTCCGAAGCAAGAAGGTTTAAAAAAATCACCATTTCTTTTTCAGTATCCAGCAAAGCATCATCAAGGTTAACGTCAATTATCTGAGCACCTCCTTCAACCTGATGACGTGCAATTACAAGAGCTTCTTCATATTTTTTCTCTCTGATAAGTCGTGCAAATTTTCTTGATCCGTTTACATTTGTTCTTTCACCAATATTAATAAAATTACTTCCCTTAAAAATATTGAGAGGTTCCAGCCCACTTAATTTCAGTTGTTTTTCCTTAGCGGGAAGAGTACGTTTTTCTGATTTTTGTGCAAGTCCGGCAAATTTTTTAATATGTTCGGGAGTAGTTCCGCAGCATCCTCCAACAATATTCACAAAACCATTATCAAGAAAATCTTTAATATATTTTGCCATCTCGGCAGGAGATTCATCATATTCACCAAATTGATTTGGCAATCCCGCATTAGGAAAAACACAAATATTAAATGGTGCTTTCCCCGACATTTCTTCAAGAAAAGGTCGCATTTCCTTCGCACCCATCGAGCAATTCAAACCAATACTTAAAAGATCAACATGAGAAACTGAATTAAGAAATGCTTCAAGTGTTTGACCGGATAAAGTTCTTCCACTTGCATCAGCAATAGTCCCTGAAATCATCACAGGCATCTTTATCTTTTTCTCACTAAAAAGTTTTTCCAAAGCAAAAATCGCAGCTTTGGCATTTAAAGTATCAAAAATTGTTTCTATCAAAAATATGTCAACACCTCCTTCAAGCAATGCACTTGCTTGTTCGTAGTATGAATTTTTAAAATCATCAAAAGTAACTTCCCTAAAGCCGGGATCATTTACTTTGGGTGACATGGAAGCAGTTTTACTGGTTGGTCCCATTGAGCCTGCAACAAATTTGGGTTTGTTTTTATCCTTTGCGGAATATTTATCGGTAACTTCTTTTGCAATTCGTGCAGAAGACAAATTCATTTCATAAACAAAATCTTCCAAATGATAATCTTTCATCGAAATACTGTTTGCATTGAATGTATTTGTTTCAATAATATCAGCACCGGCTTTTAAGTATTCTTTATGTATCTCTTTTATAATTTGGGGTTGTGTAATAGAAAGAATATCATTATTCCCTTTCAGGTCACCTGAATATTTCTTGAATTTCTCGCCACGAAAATCCTTCTCACTTAAACCATAATTTTGAATCATCGTTCCCATTGCACCATCAAGAACAAGAATTCTTTTTTTAATTTCACTATGAATATTCGGTTTTTTCATAATATCCTACTAAATTAGAGTCCGTCTATGATATCTATAAGTTTAAAAAATATTAAAAAATCACAAATGCCAAGCACCAAATTTCAAATAAATTACAATAACCAAAAATTCAATGACCAAAATAGTTTCAAACTGTTTGAAT
>JAIORY010000279.1 GCA_021107915.1 Bacteroidales bacterium
GTGTTTTAGTGGCTAAAAAATACTTTTCGGAGTGGACTCATCATTCAATCAATCATTCAATCAAGTAACCAGCATCAAGCATCAAGAATATCTCCTATCTTCTCCAACAACACTTCACGTCTAATCGGTTTTCCAATAAAATCATTACAACCATGATTTTTTGCTTCCTCTCTATCTATAATAGCAGTAAATGCGGAAAGAGCAAAAATAGGAACATCAGAAATTTTTCTTATTTCAACTGTTGCTTCATAACCATTCATAACCGGCATTTTTATATCCATCAAAATCAAATCAATTTCTTTGATCTCTTTAAATTTCTTAACTGCTTGTTTTCCATTTACTGCCCTGATAATATTGATGTTTTCAAGTTCAAGTATTTTTCTTAAAAGCATAAAATTTGATTCTTCGTCCTCAGCAACCAATATTGTTTTTCCTGTCAAATCTTTTCTGATTTTTCTAATATCAGTTTTTGCTTCTACAACTTTTTCCTTGTCTGCTACAATAATCGGTATTGAAAAATAAAAAGTTGAACCTTTTCCATCAATAGAATCAAACCATACTTTTCCATCAAGCAATTCAATTATTTTTTTCACATAAGTTAAGCCTATTCCCATACCTCCGAATTTCCGCGTAAATGAATCATCTACCTGCCTGAATTTATCAAACACAATATCTTGTTTGTTTTCAGGTATTCCAACTCCCGTATCTTTAACATAAAAAATAACTTTATCTTTCTCCGGCTTTAAACCGTACTCTATAAAACCATTTTCCGTAAACTTAAATGCATTTCTTAAAAGATGGATAAGTACCTTTTTTATTTTTGATTCATTGGAAATTATCATTAAATTCATTTCATCAGCAGGAAATTCACATTTTATTTCAAGATGCTTTTTATCTTCTTTTTCTTGTATTAATTCTATATCTATAATAATCTCATCGAAAATTGAGCTAACCCGAAATTCGGTTTTACTTAATTCCGATTTATTACTTTCAATATCAGTTATATCAAGTATATCTTCAATAATATCAAATAAATTATGACCACCTTGATTGATTAATTTTACAAAATCAAGAATATCTTCTAATGGAATATCTTCATTAATAATTTCCGAAAACCCGATAATTGCATTTAAGGGAGTACGAAGCTCATGAGAAATTGTGGATAAAAACGCAGATTTCAGCCTGTCTGATTCAGTGGCTTTTTCAAGAGCTTCTATCAGTCGCTCTTCATTAAGTTTCTTTTCAATGGAGACACTAATTTGATGTGAAATAATTTCCATCACCTCCTTGTCTTTCTCTGTATAAGCGTTTGAATCAGTATAACTTTGTACAACAAAAGCACCGATAACTTTTCCTTTTATTTTAAGTGGTACCCCCAACCAAATTTTCGAATCATATCCTACTGCATCAATTTTTCCCTCCTTTGCAAGTTTTTTTGCTTCTTCATCATCAATCAACATTGATTGACCCTGTTTGATTACGAGTCCTGTTAATGTTTTTCCTGAAGAAAATTCATTTATATTATCTTTTTCATCATTAAAATAAGGAAGTGTAATGCAATCATTTTCTTTATCATATAACGCAACATAAAAATTTGTTGTGTCAATAATTGTTCCCAGTTCTTCTTTTACCAGTAATATAAATTTTTCAAGATTATCGGTTGAAGCAACGGCATTTGAAATATGGTATAATACTTTTTTAATTTGCTCTGCACGTATGCGCTCGGTAATATCACGGGTAGTTCCCTGTAATCCAGATGGAAGTCCTCTCTTATTAAATAACAATTTTGATGTAATCTCAACAGGAATTTCTTTTCCATTTTTACTCAGCATTACTGATTCAAAAGTGAGGAACTTAAGTTTCTTATAATGTTTAATTGCATATAATGCTTTTTTTGCCATGTTAAAAAATTCTTTTGTACTGGCATGTTGTGATAACCTGGTTCCAACCCACTCTTCAACTGTGAATCCCATCATATTTTTTATGGATGGACTGATATAGGTAAAATTTAGCTTCAAATCCATCTGCCAGACCGCATCCATTGAATTATCTGCAAGCAGACGATATTTTTCTTCGCTTTTTAGTATTGCTTCTTCCGCTTGCTTGCGCTCGGTTAAATCCACATCTATACAAAACAATTCAAGTTCTTTTCCCAATTGTTGTACTACTGCATGACTACTAAATACAGAAACAGGTTTTCCATCTTTACGCATCAAGGTCATTTCGGCAGAGGGTGGCATTTCACCTGTTTTTGCACCGTGCTTGATTAGTTTCTGCACATCTTCCCTCATTTCCGAAGGAATGATCAGATCTACAAGATTTTTCCCGATAGCTTCTTCTGCCGTATAACCGTATATCAACTCATTTGCTTTATTCCAATAATGAATTGTTCCATCTGCATTATATCCCTGAACAGCAACTGTTGAAATATTTTCTAAAAGTTTTCGGAATCTTACTTCGCTTTCTCGTAGTGCTTCCTCTGCTTGCTTGCGTTCGGTGATATCCCTGGCAATTCCACAAATACCGGTTATTTCCCCTTCGGAATTTTTTAGAGGAACTTTTATTGTATGAAACGAATGTAATTCTCCTCGAATTGTTTTATCATATACATCGATAAATATTTCACCCTCGATAACTTTCTTATCTTTTTCGTTGAGATACTCTCCTGCCTCTTTTCCAAAAAGTTCGATATCTGTTTTCCCGATCAAATCTGATGCAGTTAGTCCGAAAAGTTTTTCCATTGCCGGATTAACATGAATATATTTGGAATTTACATCTTTAATAAAAATTGAATCGATGGCAGATTCGGAAATAGCTCGAAATTTCTCCTCGCTTTCGCGTAAATCTTTTTCTGATTGCTTGCGTTCGGTAATATCTGTTGCATGTCCTTCGATTATTATTTCATCGCCAATTTGTGATTTGTTTATGAAATAATCGTGTAACCAAATCCATTTTCCTTGTTTTGTTTTTATGCGGTATTCAATATTGTAATCAACACCTTTTTTGTTTTCTTCAATTGCTTTTCGCACATTTTCTTTATCATCGGGATGTATTGAATTTGCCCATATAAAAGGATCGTTAATAATTTCATCGGGTGAAAAACCTAAAATATCTTTAACATTATTTGACCAAAAAAGACCACCTCTTTCATTAGAGTATTTATAAATAATATCAGGTGAATGATTTACAAAGTTTTTAAATTTTTCTTCGCTTGCTTTAAGTGCTTCCTCCGCCTGCTTGCGCTCTGTAATATCATGATATTGAGATAGTAAATACTTCGGATTGCCTTCTTCATCTAATATGAGTGAACAAATCATCTCTGTCGGAAAGACAGAACCGTCTTTTCGTTTAACAGGAGCTTCTCCTCTCCATTTCCCTTCAGATAATATCGTTGGAATAATTTCTTCCTGTAATTGTTTAACGCCTTCTTCATTGGTGAATATAAAGACCGATTTTCCAATTATTAAGTTGTCATCTTCAAAACCGCCAAGTGTAAGAAGTCCCTTGTTTACATATTCGATTTTTCCCTGCATATCTGTTATCACAACAGCTTCAGGTGTTGTTTCCACTACTTTAGATAATTTTTGGATTTCTTCTTCAGCTCGCTTGCGTTCGGTGATATCCTTGGCGAGACCCAACATGCCCACAAATTTACCCTCTTTGTCAAAACGCGGGGTCACGATCTGGTAGGCAGGGAAAATCCTGCCGTCTTTGGCAACATAAGTTAACTCTTCCACCAGTGGTTTCCCGGTAGCTATCATGTTTTTGACATTCACGTCAATTTTTTCAGACTTCAGATATTCTTCAGTCTGGAATATCCGAATGCTTTCTTTTCCCACCACCTCTTTGGATTCAAAGCCTAAGAGTCTCCTGGCACCCTCATTCCAACTGAGAATAATTCCCTCGAGATCGGTTGCTACAATTATTTCCTCGGTGGCACTATCCATGATGCTTTGTAGCAACTCCGTGGCTTCCCTCTCCCTTTCCTCCGCCTGCTTGTGTTCGGTGATGTCTGTAGTAGAGCCAAAAACATGCGATTTTCCGTTTTTTTCAAAACACCTTCCTTTTGAATGGAACCAGGCAGTTTTTCCATTGTCTTTTAATATCTCATATTCGCAGTTTATTTGTTTCCCTGATGATATAATTGCTTCTTTGAAAACTTTATTTACTTGTTCCAAATATTCGGGTTTTATATAGCCAAAATACTTATCCCAGTCGTTTTTTATTGTTCCTGCTGGCAATTCCAATAATTCATCTACAACAGGAGAAATATAAGTGTTTTCAAAAGTTCCGTTTTTACCAATATCTGCTTTCCAAACAACTGTTGTAATATTAGAAACAACTTGTTGGAAATTTTCATTGCTTGCTTTTAAGGCTTCTTCCGCCTGCTTGCGTTCGGTGATGTCGGTTAATGAACCTACTATGGATACGGTTTTTCCATCCTTAAGCAGAGGTGATTCTCTCACCTCAATAATAATTTTTCTCCCATCTTTTCTAATTAATTCCAACTCATAAGTTGGTTGCCTCTTGCCTGTTTCTATCGCTTTTACAGTATTTTCAAATCCGATCTCATTAATGGGATTATCAGAAGCAAGTTCCGTCCATTTTATCATCGCTTCTTCAGGAGTATAACCAAGTATTTCTGTAACCTGAGGACTGACATAATTTAAAACATGATCAGTATTATGAGAATAATACATATTAGTGCTGTTTTCAAAAATATTGCGAAGTTGCTCCTCGCTTTTCCGGATATCTTCTTCTGCCTGCTTATTTTTATCCTTCTCCTCTTTCAATTTAAGAGCATTTTCAATTGCAGGAGTCAATCTTACCAATTTCTCTTTAATAACATAATCCCAGGCACCTCTTTTAATTGAATCTGCAGCCATTTCTTCTGACAGGCTACCTGTTACGATAATGAACGGAATATCCGGAACAAGTTTTTTCGCAATTTCCAAAGCTTCAAATCCTGTGAATTGTGGCAGATTATAATCCGAAAGTATAATTTCAGGTTTGAAATCATGAATAGCATTTATAAAATCCTTTTTTGTTTCTACAAGTATGGAAGTAAAATCAAATTTATG
>JAIORY010000008.1 GCA_021107915.1 Bacteroidales bacterium
AATCTGTGAATCTGTGGCTTTATTTAGTTTTTTACAACTTACTGGAGCAGAATAAAAAAAGGAAACTAAAAACCAGTTTCCCAATTTCTAATTTCCAATTTTAATACCTAAATCATAAATCTAAAATCTAAAATCATAAATTTATTTAGGTTCTTTTTTTATCGATAAGAAGATTCTTAGAATCAAACAAAGAAACCTCCAAAGGCATTTTTCCTAATGCGTGTGTAGCACAACTCAGACAAGGGTCGTAAGCTCTGATTGCTACCTCAACTGCATTCATCATTGGTTCGGTAATTTCCTTTTGACCATTCATATAGCTTTCGGCAACACTTCTGACAGCAAGGTTCATTGGTTCGTTATTACTTGTTGTTGAAACAATGAGGTTAGCCATTTCAATCTGATCATTATCATTAATTCTATAATGATGAAACAGAGTACCACGAGGAGCTTCAAGCATTCCAACACCTTCATTAGTTTTTGTACCTTTAACAACAAGGTCATTTTTCTGAAGATCAGGATCGTTAAGTAATTCCTTCATCATCTCAGCAGAATGGAGTAACTCAATCAATCGTGCCCAGTGCATGTGCATCGACATATTGTTAGGTTTACCGTTTGTATATGCTTTGAATATCTCAAATTCTTTTTGAGCCATTGGAGAAGGAATAAATTCTGCAGTATTTAAACGAGCTAATGGCCCAACACGATACCAACCGTCTTTTTTACCATATTCGAGCAAATAAGGGAATTTCATATAACTCCAGCTTTTTACTTCTTCACCAATATATTTAAGGTAATCCTGAGAATCGACATCATGAAGGATTTTCTTACCTTCAGAGTCAACTGCTCTGATAACTCCGTGATAAAGATCTAAAGCACCGTCTTTTCTAACAAGGCTTAAGTGACTTGATGGGAAAGCTGCAAAATTGTCAATAAGATCAGTATGATCTTTATGATATCCTTTAAAAAGATCAACTGAAGCCTGCGCCCATTCAATCATTTTATCAATATTCATAGGATCAGCACCTTTAAGGAAAGAATCTCTTTCTTCGATGCTTAAATTTTTATTTATCCCACCGGGAATTGCACCTGTTCCGTGAATTTTTTTTCCGGCAGTAGCAGCAATTATTTCCTGACCGAATTTACGCATCATCACACCTTGAACGGCAAGATCCTTAAATTCTTTTATTACTCCAATTACGTTTCTAATTGCAGGGTCGGCATCAATTCCGAGAAGGAGATCGGGAGATGCAAGATGAAAAAAATGCAAAGCATGAGACTGAAAAGTTTGTCCGTAGTGCATTAATCTTCTCATTTTTTCTCCGGTTACAGTAAGACCGTCTCCTGTTCCTGCGCCAACAATTACATCTAATGCTTTGGCAGCAGCAAGGTGATGACTCACCGGGCAAATACCACATAATCGTTGAACTAATACAGGAGCTTCCCAATAAGGTCTGCCTTGAACAAAACGTTCAAATCCTCTGAATTCTACAATATGTAATCTGCTTTGTACAACATTTCCATTATCATCGAGATGGATGGTTACTTTTCCATGACCCTCTACTCTCGTTACGGGTTCTATTGTTATTTTTTTTGTCATGATCTTTCTTTTTTAGTCAAATTTAACAACTTCGTAAGGTAACTTGAGTTCATTTCCGGTTAATAAAGCTACAAGAGCTTCCCAAATTAATTCTGCCCTTGGAGGACATCCGGGAAGGTAATAATCAATTTTAACTACTTCGTGACAAGGATAGACTTTATCCAGTAACATTGGTAACTCATCGTCGTTAGGAAGAATTCCCTCCTTATTACTTTCAACAACTGTTGGTCCGTTAAGATATGCTTCATCAATACATTCTTTAATAGGAATACCATTTCTTAAAGCAGGAAGTCCGCCCATGATGGCACATTCGCCAACAGAAATTAAAATCTTACAATTTTTTCTAAAATCTTTCAACACATGTACATTTTCGCTATTGCAGCATCCGCCTTCAATAATTCCAATATCACATTGTTTAGTAAATTTTTTAATATCATCAATTGGTGATTTATGAAATTCAACCAATTCGACAAGATCAAGTATTTTTTCATCAATATCGAGAAGCGACATGTGACATCCAAAACAACTTGCCAGTGCTGTTGTTGCAACTATAGGTTTACTCATTTTATGATCTCCTTTTAATTATTCAATTACACTTTCAATATCGCTACCAATTGCTACTTTATCGTATTTACGAGTTCCAATTGGTTCGTCAAAACCTTTTTCTTTTCTGATTATTGCTCCAACCGGACAAATATCCATAGCTCTTTGAGCATCTTCATCAGATAAATTCTCTGCTAATTTAGCATCAATATTTATTTCGAGTTTATGACCACGTTTTTTGAAAGCAAAAATATTTTTACCGTTTTCATCTTTAAATGCTCTTATACATCTTTTACATAAGATACATCTGTTTCTTTCAATTATAAGTTTCGGTGAACTTGCATCAATTTCCTTAATCGGGAATTCATAAGGAAAACGAGGTACCATCATCTGGTACTTATAAGCCAGGGCTTGTAGTTCGCAGTTTCCACTTTTTTCGCAAGAAGGGCAAAAATGATTTCCTTCAACAAAAAGCATCTCAATTATTGATAAACGGAGATCATTTATTTCAGGAATATTATTTTCGATTTCCATACCTGCAGCAACAGGAGTAGTACAAGCAGTCATTACTCTTCCTGCAATTTTTACATTGCAAAGACGGCAAGAACCTGCAGGTTTTATACCTTTCATGTGACAAAGAGCAGGAATATAAATGCCATTATCAGTGGCTGCATCAAGAACATTTTGTCCCGGTTCTGCGAAACATTCTTTTCCGTCAATTTTAAATTTTATTTTATCACTCATATTATTATGTTTTTTTCTTTAAACAAAAATTACAAATTCGGTGTTCTTCCAACTACTTCGCATGATTCAGCAACAGCAGCTTCAAGGTCAAATCCGGTTTCAAATTCCCTATCCTTGATAAGTAATTCTTCGTATTTCTCTCTGAAATTTTTAAGAGTAGTCAAAATAGGATTGGCAGCAGTTTGTCCAAGTCCGCAACGGTTTGCTATTTTCATTTTAGCACCCCAGTTTTCGAGATCAGCAAGATCAGATTGAACACCTTTTCCTGCAAGAATTTTATCTAATTTATTTTTCATAATCACGGTAAGTGCTCTACAAGGAACACATGATCCACATGATTCTTCAATAAAGAAATCAGTAAAATTAGCAACTATATCTTTTAAGAGGTTTCGTTCTTTTCCAATAATTATTAATGATCCTCCTGTAGGAAGATCTTCAAAACTAATATTTCGTTTAAAGTCTTTTGAAGAAACACATGCTCCGGAAGGTCCACCAATCTGAACTGCCTGAATATCATCATCAGCACCGGCTAATTCAAGAACGTCTCTAACTCTTGTACCCCACTCAATTTCATAAACACCGGGATATTTACAATCACCTGAAATGCTTAATAATTTTGTTCCTGCACTTTCTTTTGATCCCATCATGGTAAACCAATCGCCACCTTTTTGAATAATCTTAACAACAGAACAAAGTGTTTCAACATTGTTAATAACAGTAGGTTGATCAAGATAGCCTTTTTGAACAGGGAAAGGAGGTCTGTTTCGTGGCTCACCTCTTTTTCCTTCAGCAGATTCTATCAAAGCAGATTCTTCACCACAAACATAAGCACCCGCACCAAACTGAATTCTGATATCATAATTAAATCCATCTTTTCCGGCAATATTATTACCGAGAAGATTTTCATCACGAAGTTTTTGTAAAATATGTTCTAAATATTCTTTAAGATAAACATACTCACTTCTTAAATATAAGATACCTTCATTTGCGCCTATAGCATAACCTGCAATGGTCATGCCTTCAAAAATCAGTTGAGGGTATTCAGTTAAAAGCACTCTTTCTTTAAAAGTACCCGGTTCACCCTCATCAGCATTGCACAAAACATAATGAGCCTCACCTTCCGACCTGCGACAGAAATCCCATTTTAATCCTGTAGGGAATCCTGCACCACCACGTCCGCGAATTGTTGATTTTTTTACTTCTTCAATAACTTCTTCAGGAGTCATTGCAAGAGCTTTTTTCAATCCTTCGGCAGGATTATATTCAGAAAAAAGAACTTTCCCTCTTTTTCTGATATTATTTAAAACCATTGACTTAACAAGTTCGGAAGCATTTTGTCCATCTCCGTACTCATTGTTCATTTCTTCAATTGCTTTTCCGGCTTTCATGTCGGCAACAATTGCTTTTACTTTATCAGCAGTAAGTTGAGTAAACACTTTTCCGTTGATAATAGCAGATGGTTCCTGATCGTTCATTCCGATACAAGCTGTGCTGTATAAACCAATTTTCCCATTTTGGTTTGCAGCATCAAATCTGTTGCCTACCTCTTCCTCAAAAGTCTTTGCAATTTCTGCTCTGCCCATCATATTTGCCACCGCACTATTATTAAGGTAAACCTGATATTCACCTCTTGGCTTGTCAGTGAAAAAATGATAGAAAGACAAAGTTTGTTCAACATCTACTTTAGAAATGCAGAGCAAACCGGCAACTTCATCAATAGTTTCAGAAGGAATAAAACCATTTTCTGCCTGAATATCAATAAGAATATCCATCAATCTGGTTTTGTCATTATTGTATTTTCCAATAATGCTGTTAACGTTAGTCTTCATAAAATCATTCTTTGTTTTAACTTATTTTGATAAATATATCTAAAATCCTTTATTTGTTAATTTTTTAACAATACAAAAGTAAATTGTTTTTTTGTACTAAAAAAACATAAACAATATTTAGAAGTGGTTTAAATAATAATAAGGTAGTATCTTGCTACAAATCAAAGATATAATAGAAATCATATTTTTACTCATGGAGTTGGAAGTCGGAAGTCAGAAGTCGGAAGTCGGAAGTTGGAAGTAAACCAATTTTGGATTGAGAATTGCTGACTGGAGACTGAAGACTGACTTTGAAAAAAGTAGGCAGTCAGCA
>JAIORY010000082.1 GCA_021107915.1 Bacteroidales bacterium
AATTAAAATAATTATACTATTTTTACACAATCTAAATAATAATAATTTTATAAAAATGGCATACACAAAAGAGCAAGTAACAGAGGCACTTAAGCAAGTTTTATATTTCCCGAAAGGGGATAATATTATTTCGCTTAAAATGGTGGAAGACATAAAAATTGACGGAAAAAATATTAATGTTACAATTGTTTTTCCAAAACCAAGCGATCCTGCTGTTAATATTGTTATTAATACAATAAAAAGCGAGATTAAAAAAACAATAGATAAAAAGGCTATTGTAAATATTACTCAAAAAAGTGAAAGTAAAGAAGAAAATTCTCTTTCAGGAGTGAAAAAAATTATTGCAGTTGCCTCAGGCAAAGGCGGAGTAGGTAAATCTACAGTAGCAGTAAATCTGGCAATTGCATTATCAAAAACAGGTGCGAAAGTAGGATTGCTTGATACTGATATTTATGGACCTTCAATTCCAATAATGTTTGGTCTGGAAAATGCAAGACCCGAAGTAATCAATAAAAATGGAAAACATAAAGTTATACCAATTAAAAAGTATGGTATTCACCTTATTTCTATTGGGTTTTTTGTTGATCCTGAGCAAGCATTAATCTGGCGTGGAGCTATGGCGACTAATGCTCTCAATCAGTTATTTAATGATGCAGAATGGGGTGAACTTGATTATCTGGTTTTAGATCTTCCTCCGGGAACAGGTGATATTCATCTTACTTTGGCTCAATCTTATCCTGTTGACGGTGCAGTTATTGTTACAACACCTCAAAAAGTAGCAATGGCAGATGTGCAAAAAGCTGTTACAATGTTTAATCAGGATAAAATTAAAATTCCAATTTTTGGTCTTATTGAAAATATGTCTTACTTTATACCGGCAGAATTACCGGATAATAAATACTTTATATTCGGGAAAAGTTATAGCAGAAGCTTTTGTGAGAAAGTAAATATTCCATTTCTCGGACAAATACCTATTGTTCAAAGCATAACTGAATCGGGAGACTCAGGTAATCCAATTGTTTTAGACGACAATTCACCTGTAAATAAGGCATTTGTTGATCTTGCTAATAATATTATGAACTCGAACATTTTGAACTAAACACTAAGTCTATAGACAGACACTAATTAATTATAATTATTTATTTAATCATATTGGTACTATTATTGTTTTAATGAGAAATTAATTTATGGAAGAATAAATCATTTTAACTATTTTTGACCACATAAAAATTTATCACGATGAGCACAGAAAACACAAGAGAAGAACTAACAACCAAAGTTAAAAATATAATTGAACAGATAAGACCATATTTACAACAAGACGGTGGTGATATCAAATTTATTGAAATTACTGATGATAATATTGTTAACGTTGAATTGCAAGGCGCATGCGGCACTTGTCCATATAGCACTATGACTTTAAAAAACGGAGTTGAAGCATCTGTAAAAAAAGCCCTTCCTGAAATCAAATCAGTTGAAGCAATAAATCTGAATCAATAGCACACTGATTGTTATGATCGTTATGATTGGTTATGATTTTTTTATGTTATTAAAATTTGATCATAATAAATCATTCCAATCAGTTAAATCAGTGTACTATTATTAAATCAGTGTGCAATTAAATCTCATTTAATAAAGGATTTGTAATAGACAATATTTTGTTTTTGTATCAGGACTGTTTTTGTATTTTCGCATTTGTCAATGTTTCACTAAATTCGTGGTAGTACCATTTTCTTTTGTCATTCGAGTTTTTTTAACAAACTATAGTTAGCGAGACAAATATTTCGCAACAATCGGAATTCTTCTACCCATGCCGAATGCTTTTGGTGATACCCTTAGAATTGGTGGTGTTTGATATCTCTTATACTCGTTTGTATTTACAAGTTTAAGAGTTTTTTTTACTATCTGTTTATCAAAACCCTGAGCAATAATTTCTTTGGGTCCTTTTCGTCGTTCAATGTATTGATACAAAATTTCATCAAGAATATCATAATCAGGCAATGAATCCGAATCTTTTTGGTCAGGTCTTAATTCAGCAGAAGGTGGTTTTGTAATTGTGTTTTCCGGAATTATTTCTGCATTTCGATTTATGTACTTTGCAAGTTCAAAAACTTCTGTTTTATAAACATCACCTAAAACGGATAAACCGCCGTTCATATCGCCATACAAAGTTCCATAACCTACTGCGGCTTCACTTTTATTTGAGGTGTTCAGTAAAATATAACCGAATTTATTTGATAAAGCCATCAGAATAACTCCTCTTACCCTCGCCTGTATATTTTCTTCAGCCAATCCGAAAGGAAGATTTTTAAATTGTGGCAATAAAGTTTTGGTAAAACTTTTGTATGACTCTTCGATACTAATTATTTCATATTCGCAGGCAAGATTTTCTGCAAGTTTTTTTGCATCATTTACTGAATGATCGGAAGAAAATGCAGAAGGTAATAAAACTGCTCTTACATTTTTGCTTCCAAGTGCCTCGGCTGCAATAGCAAGAGTTACAGCAGAATCGATTCCGCCTGATAAGCCAAGAATAGCTTTTTTAAAACCAAGTTTCTGAAAGTAATTTCTAACTCCCATCACCAAAGCATTGTTTATCAGTTCTATTTTTGTGGGCTGGGTTTTTATTTCTTTGTCAGGATTAATATTTAATTTTTTAGTATCAACAACAATAAAATCTTCTTCAAAATATTTCAATTCTTCAATTATCTCTCCTTTTTTATTGATAACCATAGAGCCGCCATCGAATAGTAATTCGGTTTGTGCTCCAACATGATTTATATAAAACAGAGGAAGTTTATATTTTTCAACATTTTTAATTAAAATGCTTTTTCGTATCTCAGCTTGTTTATAGTTGAATGGAGAAGCAGCAATATTTACAATTATATTCGGATCATGCTTAAATATCTCATCCATCGGATTGATTGTATAAAGCGGGTCATTGCCAATATTCCAGAGGTCTTCGCAAATAGTCAAGGCAATTTTTTTTCCTTTTAATGAAATTATTTCAAATTTCTTTCCAGGTTCAAAATAACGATATTCATCAAAAATATCATAATTTGGAAGTAAGGATTTATGATGTTCATATTGGATTTTACCATCAGAAATAAAAAAAGCAGAATTATGTAATGGCTTTCCTTCAATAGCGGAATTAAAAGTCGGAGAGCCTATTATTACTGCAATATCTTCACAATCCTTAGCAATTTTATTTATTGCAGCATTACATTTTTCAATAAAGTCATTAAATTCGAGAAAATCGCGAGGAGGGTAACCGGAAATAGCAAGCTCAGCAAAAATTACAAGATCAACTCCATGTGATTTTGCTTTTTTAATAGCATTGGTAATTTTTTCAATGTTACTTTTAAAATTGCCAATATGATAATTGATTTGTGCTAAAGCTATTTTCAAAACTCAAAAAGTTTAAAATACTATTCCTATATTCAATTCAAAAAAATTATTGAATGCATTATTTTTTATTGAAGAATCTGTTGAATTTTGGTCTTTCAAAACATCAATAAATCCGTTATCAAAAGTTAAACCTACTGAAAGCGCCGTTGATCCACCCAAACTATAATCAACACCAAAACCAATTATTAGCGATTCCCTCAAGACTTTTATTTCTGATTGAATATCATTTTCGCTACTTTCATTTATCTTGTCTGATTTAAACTCATCTTTTGCATCTGCATCAATCAAAAATGATGTACCTAAACCAATTTTTCCGAAAAACCTGGCTTTACCAAATTCCCTCGTCATCATTTTTAATTCAAGAGGAATTTTTACATATTTTAACTTATAATCTCTATACAAAGTACCGTCAATCAAACTGCTATCCTGAATATCAATTACAGTATGGGGGTAGGTTAATCTACTATTTATATATGTTACATCAAATCCGGATAAAACAAAATAATTTTCCATAAGATAAAATTGAGATACAAAACCCCACGAAAAACCTGTTTTAGTACCATTATTTTCATAACCTTTTGAATCCGGTTTCATCCAACCAATATTTGGAGCAATCTTAAATCCAAAAAGAAAAGGTTTATTTTGTGCAAGACCTTCTTTCGCAAATATTATAAAAGCAAGGAATAATATGATAATTATTGTTTTTTTCATTAGTTCGTGGTTTTATATTTGCTGATAACATTTATATAACAAAACTATAAACATTTAAGTAAAAACAAACAGATATTATAAAATTAATTTTTAATTTTCTCGTTATAATATTTTTAATAAACAATTTTGTGAAAATTATTAATAATAATACTTGAAGTACATCTGGTTATTAATTATCTTTGTGTAAAAATATATAAACTATAAAAATTTTATTTACTATGAAAAAAATAATTTTATTAATAGCTTTTTTTATTGCAGCAAATATGACATTTGCACAAATTCATTTCGGACCAAAAATTGGATACAACACCTCAAAACTTTCTGTTGACAAAGCTGATATTAAAACCGATTTGAAAAACAGTTTTCAATTTGGTGCTTTTGTTCGTTTTGGTAAAAAAGTTGTTATTCAACCTGAAATAAATTTTCTAACTCAGGGAGGACTTTTTAAAACACCTGAAATAACAAGTCTATCACCTTTTGAACAAGAAGTTAATTTAAAAACTATTCAAATACCTGTTCTTGTCGGATATAGACTTATTGATTTAAAAGTTGCCAATATTAGGGTTATGGGTGGTCCTGTTGCATCAATAGTTACAAATACAGAAATTGAAAACAAAGTTGATAGTTACATTGCACCAATAAAAGATGCAGACCTTAAGGATATGATATGGAGTTTTCAGATAGGTGCAGGTGTTGATGTTCTTATGTTTACTTTAGATGTTAGATATAATATTGGCCTTAATAAAATAATAAATGATGTTATTATTGATGGAGAAACGGTTAGTTTTGAATCTAAAACAAGTGGGTTTAATGTAAGTCTGGGTTGGAAAATATTCTAATTAGAGTCTGTCCATAATGTCCGATTTCTTCGTTATTCTTGTTTTGAAAACAGTCATT
>JAIORY010000414.1 GCA_021107915.1 Bacteroidales bacterium
TCATTTACTAATTTTAGTCATTTTAAATTTTAGTCATTTACTAATTTTAGTCATTTTAAATTTTAGTCATTTAAATTTTAACAAATTATGGGATATTTATTTACATCAGAATCAGTTTCTGAAGGGCATCCTGATAAAGTAGCCGACCAAATATCAGATGCATTATTAGACGAATTTTTAAAACAAGACCCCGAATCGAAAGTTGCCAGCGAAACAATGGTAACCACGGGATTAACAATTTGTAGCGGAGAAGTTAAAACCAATGGATACGTTGATGTCCAGAAAATTGCAAGAGAAGTAATCAAAAGAATCGGTTATGACAATGCCGAGTATCAATTTGATTATAAATCCTGCGGAGTGATTTCAACAATTCACGAGCAATCATCTGATATTAATCAGGGAGTTGTGCGGGAAAAGGATGAAGATCAGGGAGCTGGTGACCAAGGAATGATGTTCGGTTATGCCACAACCGAAATGGACAATCTTATGCCAATGTCAATTGAATTGGCTCATATCTTTCTGCAGGAGCTTGCTGATATTCGCCGCGAAGGAGAAGTTATGACTTATCTTCGCCCCGATTCAAAATCGCAAATAACAATCGAACATGACGATAACGGGAAACCGGTAAGAATTGACACTATTGTAATTTCTACTCAGCACGATGATTTTGCTGAAGAAAAAGAAATGCTGAATAAAATTAAAAAAGATGTTCAGGAAATTTTAATTCCAAGAGTAGTAGCCACACTTCCCGAAAGGATACAAAAATTATTCAATAATTATACTTTACACGTTAACCCGACAGGGAAATTTGTAATCGGCGGACCTCATGGAGACACAGGTTTAACAGGTCGTAAGATTATAGTTGACACTTATGGCGGACATGGTGCTCACGGTGGTGGAGCTTTTTCCGGTAAAGACGCTTCAAAGGTTGACCGTTCGGCAGCTTATGCAGCTCGTCATATTGCTAAAAATCTTGTTGCTGCCGGTGTTGCCGACAGAGTTCTTGTTCAGGTTGCATACGCTATTGGAGTTGCCAAACCTGTAGGTTTTTTTATTGACACTCATCATACTGCAAAAGTAAAAGATGCAAACGGCAAAATTTTAAGCGACGGCGAAATTGCAAAAAAAGTTGATGCAATATTTGATATGCGTCCCTTTGCAATTATCAAACGTTTCGGATTAAAAAATCCAATCTTTGAAAAGACTGCTTCTTATGGGCATTTCGGAAGAGACCCTTTCACCGAAAAAGTAGGATTTTATGAAAAAGGCAATGGAACAGATTTACATTTTAAAGATGTTGATTTTTTTGCATGGGAGAAGTTAGATTATGTTGATAAAGTGAAAAAGGAATTTGGGTGTTAGAACATACGATAGTTTGTATTTCAAAATCTTTTATGAACTTATATGTCTTATATGGTTCAAAAAAAAACCATAAAAGACATAAAAGAAAATATAAGGAGTATTTTGACTTGATAAATTAAAACAGAAAATGCAAAGCCAACAAAAAAAAGAGCTGCCTTATAAATAAAACAGCTCTTTTTATATTTGTGATATTACATCTTATTTTACAATCAGCTTTTTAGAAATCACCGCATTTCCATCAACAACCAAAGAATAAAAATAAACGCTCTGGTTCATTTCTCCTGTATTAATAATAAGTGTTCCGTTCATACCTGAAATTAATGTTTCATTAATTTTCGCGCCAAGCAAATTATAAATCACAACTTTTGCATTATTATAATTATTATTAAATTGATAGTCAAATTTTACAAAATTGTTTGCAGGGTTCGGATAAGCATTCGAAAAAAGAATATCTTCTGTTTTTTCTTCAATACTCATAGAACTTGCATCATAATTTATAGTGATCGTAACAGCATTTTCAGGATTAATTACATCAAAAAACACATAGTTTATAGTTGAAATACCTGCAACATCTTGGGGATAATATAAACCATCAAAAGATTCATCATAACCGAGACCTGCTATTGCAAGTTCATCCGACTCATAAGTATTGGCATCATACTCAATTCCGCCCCACCAAAAAGTATTTGAAGTTCCTGATAGAGTATCACCTTCGTTGATTATTTTTTTCACTTTAACACTTGTTTCAATTTCAGCAAAATTCAACACTCTAAACTCACCGGAACTAATTGGATAAACCCAATCGGTAGCATTGATAGTTATTCCTTCACAAATATGTCCGTCAGCATCAGCTATCGAAAGTCCTTGAACTTCTTTTGTACTATAATTTACAATAACACTTACAGAATCATCAGGATTTTGTTCATCAAAAAAGACATACCTTATAGTAGAAATACCAATTTCTCCTTTTCCTTCGTAGTGCCCTTCAAATTCAGTATATTCTTCATCCGGTATCAAATCTACCGTATTAGGAGAAACATAAGTATCTGAACTAAAGCAAAGACCACCCCAGCAAAATGTATTATTGGATCCTGCGATAGTATCAATAATTACTTTTTTTATTAAAACGCTTTTGTTTTCATCAGAAATATTTCTGATGCTTACATGAGAGATAATAAAAGCTGTTGGTTCTCCCCAAAGGTTTATTGTAGAATTATCTTCAATATCTCCGCTTGCAGTAAATAACTGAAAACTCTGAGAAAATGAAAATACAGCTACAAATGATAATAATAATGATAATAGTACAAATTTTTTCATAATTTATTTTTTTAGATTAATTTAATTTATTAATACAATAGCAATTAATATAACATATTTAATAATATCGATGCAAAACTACATTTTTTAATTACTATTTCAAAAATTATGAAAGCTAACATAATAAAAAAGATTATTTTTATACGCTAAGGAAAATTTAATTTTTGCATTTATGATAAATAGAAGAAAGTTTATTTCTAATTCCGTATTAGTTTCTTTGGGAGCGTTGATTTCTCCTTCTTTCGCGAAAGCGGAATCATTAAAGGAATTGCAACCTATAATTTCAGGAGATTTAATAGCAAAAACACCTTTGGTAATTTCTACATGGCGGCATGGTTTGGAAGCAAATGAAGCAGCATGGAAAATACTTCAAAACGGTGGTAAAGCTTTGGATGCCGTTGAGCAGGGAGTAAAAGTTACGGAAGCTGATCCTGATAATTCTTCTGTTGGTTATGGCGGTTTGCCCGATAGAAACGGTAATGTAACCTTGGATGCCTGCATTATGGAACCGGGTGGTAATTGTGGATCGGTTTGTTTTTTACAAAATATTAAACATCCGATTTCTGTGGCTCGAAAAGTTATGGAAGATACGCCTCATGTAATCCTTGCCGGAAAAGGTGCTTTAAGATTTGCTTTAGAAAAGGGATTTAAAAAAGAAAATTTGTTAACGGAAAAAGCCAAAAAAGTCTGGAAAAAATGGAAAAAGAAATTAAAATATTCTCCAATTATTAATTCCGAAAATCACGATACAATCGGCATGCTTGCAATTGACGAAAATAATGATATTGCCGGAGCATGTACAACAAGTGGTGCAGCATTTAAAATGCACGGAAGGGTAGGGGATTCTCCAATTATCGGTGCCGGACTTTATATTGATAATGAAGTGGGAGGAGCTGTAGCTACCGGTATGGGTGAGTTGGCTTTAAAAACTCTTGGATCTTTTCTTATTGTGGAGTTGATGAGAAATGGAAAATCTCCGCAGCAAGCATGCGAAGAAGCCATTCTCAGAATATCTAATAAACTCGTGGATTATAGAAAATTCCAGATTGGCTATCTCGCAGTTGACAAAAATGGAAATGTTGGATCATATTCCATTCATAAAGGATTTAATTATTCCTTATATTCTGATAATGAAAACAAACTTATTGATTCGGAATATTTTTTAGAAAAATAGAGGTGATTGTATTTTAGATTTATAATTTGCATTTTTAATTTTGGTTTCTGAATAAATAAAAAAGAATTTCCATGGTAGCAAAAAACAATATTAGTGCTTACAAATCATTCCCGATATTTCTTGCATTTTTATGTATGGGCTTTGGCGATGTTGTCGGACCGCTTGTAGGATTAGCAAAAGAAACTTTTAACCTTTCAAATACGATGGCTCAACTATTGCCTTTTATGGGGTTTGTTATGTTTGGACTTTTATCTGTTCCAATGGGAGTTTTTCAGGATAAAAAAGGTAAGAAGTTTGTTTTGATGTTGGGGATGATAATTGCCCTAATCGGCTTGGTTCTTCCTTTAATCGGTGGTATGACTTCCTACGGACTTTTGCTATTAACGGTTCTTTTGTTGGGAGCCGGTGCAACAATTCTTCAGGTTGCAGGTAACCCGATTATGCGTAATGTTTCCCCCGAAGGAAAATATTCGAGAAATCTGTCTCTTGGTCAGTTTGTTAAAGCCATTGGTTCGTTATCAGGATCATTAATTCCTTTTTTCGCTGCCCGGTATTGGGGTATGGATTGGACAATTTTATTTCCAATATATTCAGCAATTTTGCTGATAGTAATTATTGTTGTTGCATTTTTAAAAATTGATGAGAAAAAACAAGAAAACGATAATGTCGCCAGTCTAAGTTCATGTTTAAGTTTGCTGAAAAATAAATATGTTTTAACTATGGTGATGGCGATATTCGTGTATGTTGGAGCAGAGGTAAGCATGAGTTCAGGAGTGCCGATTTTTCTTAAAGATCAATTTGGAATAGATATCAAAACTCTTGGGGTGTTAGGTTCGGGTTTTTTCTTTTTAGCAATTTTGATTGGTAGATTTTTAGGTTCAATAATTTTAAGCTGGATGTCTGCCAAAAGATTTTTTGTTCTGACTTCTATTATTTCTCTTGCCGGATTTATTGGCTTATTTACAGGAAACCAAATAATTGCAATTGCAAGCATTTTTATAATTGGTTTAGGATTTGCAAATATTTTTCCTTTGGTGTTTTCAATTACAGTCGATTCAATGCCCGAACGGACAAACGAGTTATCCGGTTTAATGGTTATGGCAATTGTTGGAGGTGCGTTAATTCCATTATTAATGGGTGTTAT
>JAIORY010000424.1 GCA_021107915.1 Bacteroidales bacterium
TAATTACTCATGTAATCAATCATAGTTTCTATCTCATTGAGTAGAACATATTTTTCTTTGAAAATTTCATAATACTCTACGGGTGTTATTGCATTTAGAACTTTTGTGTTGAAATTTTCAAATGCATGTGTTTTGAAAACACCTACTTTGTGATTCTTAATTTGATCTTCAATTTGCTTATATCCTTTTTCTAATTCTATTAAAGTAGGAGTGATAGTATCTTTTAAATATAGTAGTATGAAATTTCTATTCCTCTTATTTTTCTGAAAATTTCTCAATTTGTCAATTAGTAAGGAGGCAAAGAGTCCGAGTAAGAAAGGAAGAGTCCAGCCTATGATATCTACTATAACACTTTTTTCTTCTAAAACCGTACAGATAATTGTCATATATAATTGTTTTTAAATTGTATTGCTGCTAATAATCCAATAAGTTCCACCGATACCAAGTTCCAAAAAGCTGCTTTTTTTGCTAAGGTTAAAAGTTAATTAGTAAGGTATAGATGTTCCACCAATAAATGGAACAGTTCCTATTCCAACAGATACGTTAACAAAATAGTTTGATTTAACTGCAATTATTCTACTGTAATTTGTTGATAAAAACAAGCCTGTTCCATCAATTGCTAAATCAACTGAATTTTTCCTTTTTAATGTTTTGTTCAAATCATCATTATTTTCCTGACTAAATCCCAATGATGATAGTAATAAACAAAAAATAATCAAACTGTAATTTCTAATTCTTTTCATCTAAATTCCATTTTTAATCTATTCATAAATTCCAAATATCTGTAACGAAAGTGATGAATTTTTATTTTTCAAAATTACTGCCAACTACAAAATTAATCCTTTATAAAATCATTCTCATTTTACACTTCCACTAGAAACTGAGTGCAACACCTTGTCCAAATAAGTCATCCCAACAACTGTACAGTACCGCTTGAATTATTGAGACTTAATTGTTATGGGTATATAGTTTATTCTTCAAAATCTGTTTGATTGGAAATCAATACCTCTAACCATTCAATTAATTCAGATAAATAGCTTTCAATTATTTCCCAAACAATTTCATAATCAATTCCAAAGTAGTCATGCACAATTCTATTTCTAAAACCTCGGATTCTTTTCCATTCAATTTCAGGATTTCGTTTTCTATAATCAGGGTCAATTCTGTTAGCTGCCTCACCGATAATTTCAAAATTTCTAATCACAGCATCAATGGTCTTTTCATCTTCTATAAAAAATTCAAAATTCAGGCAATTTGTGTAACGCTTTATTCTCAATGCTGAGTCAAGCATATCCTCAAGAAGCAATATTATATCTCTTTTAGACATAGATTAAATCGGATGATATTGATTGATAATATTTGTCTTTAACTCCTTTTCTTGAAACTAAGTCAACCTTAAATCCAATTAGGTTTTCAATTTCGTCGGCCAAATCAATAAATCTAATTCCAATTCTGCCTTTGAATTCAACCATTAAATCTAAGTCACTTTCTTCATTCTGTTCTTTTCTTGCATATGAACCAAATATTGCAATTGATTCAATGGGATATTCAGCAAAAAGATAAGGCTTATTTTTACTTAAAGTCGATTTGATTTCTTGTAAAGTTTTCATAAATCAAAAATACAATTAATGTTTCATATTTATATTTTTCAAATTTACAAAAATATTTTCACCTAATAAAAATTACAGATTTTTGTTTTTCGAAATTCGCACGATCGCAAAATAAAATATAGCAATAAAAACAAAAAAGCCCTCACTCTTTTGAGTGAGGGCTTTATAGCTTGAAAGTACCCAGAGCGGGAATTGAACCCGCACGATCGCAATGATCATTGGATTTTAAGTCCAACGTGTCTACCAATTCCACCACCTGGGCAGATATTTCAAAGAAAAATCCCGATATCCCATTTAAGGTTTAAATCGGGAATTTGAGCGAAAGACGGGATTCGGACCCGCGACCCCGACCTTGGCAAGGTCGTGCTCTACCAGCTGAGCTACTTTCGCGTTTTGGGTTTGCAAAAGTAAAAACATTTTTTTTAATCAACAAGGAAAAAAGAATTTAAAATTTTAAATTTATGATTTTAAATTTAACTTGAAACCTGAAACTTTAAACTTGCGAAGCGAAGCAAGCCCGTATGGGAAACTTGAAACCTGAAACCTGCGAAGCGAAGCAAGCCCGTATGGGAAACCCAAAACTTGAAACCAGAAACCCGAAACCAAATCACTTTCCCAACAACTTCTTAATCTCATTAAGCTTCATAAGAGCCTCAACCGGAGTAAGTGTGTTAATGTCGGTATTTAGAATGTCTTCTTTTATCTGCACAAGAAGAGGATCGTCAAGATTAATAAAACTTAACTGGTAATTATCGAAGTCGGATTTTTTCTTTTTCTTGCCGGCTGTTTTTGTAAGTTCCTCACTTGAATGTGACTTCTCAAGTTGTTCAAGCAATTGATTTGCTCTTTCTATCACTTTTGTTGGCATCCCTGCCATTTTTGCAACATGAATCCCAAAACTATGCTCACTCCCACCCTTCTTCATTTTTCTCAAAAAGATGACTTTATTACCAATTTCCTTTACGGAGATATGATAATTTTTTATCCTGTGCATTGAGGCGGTCATTTCGTTAAGCTCATGATAATGGGTCGCAAACAAAACTTTTGCCTTAAATAAAGGATGATTATGCAAATACTCAGAAATAGCCCATGCAATTGAAATACCATCGTAAGTGCTTGTTCCCCTGCCTATCTCGTCAAGAAGAATTAAACTACGATCCGAAATATTATTCAAGATGCTGGCGGTTTCATTCATCTCCACCATAAAAGTTGATTCACCTGAAGAAATATTATCTGATGCCCCAACACGTGTAAATATTTTATCAACCAAACCGATATTAGCGGATTCGGCAGGAACAAAGCAACCAAGTTGTGCCAGCAAAACTATTAATGCCGTTTGTCGTAAATATGCCGATTTCCCCGACATATTTGGACCGGTAATAATTATTATTTGCTGATTTTTATTATCAAGATAAACATCATTGGCAATATATTTTTCATCAAGCGGCAGCTCGTTTTCAATAACCGGATGCCTACCATTATTTATTTCAAGGATGTATGAATTATTAATTTTTGGACGTTTATAATTATTAGCTTCAGAAACCGAGGCAAATGATTGCAAGGCATCCAGCCGGGCAATAAGAATAGAATCCGTTTGTATTGGTCTGATATAATCTGCCAAACTAAAAACCAATTCCTCAAATAATTTTGTTTCCAGAACGAGTATTTTTTCTTCAGCATTGAGAATTTTTTCTTCGTATTCTTTCAGTTCTTCGGTAATATATCTTTCGGCATTTGTAAGAGTTTGCTTACGATGCCATTCTTCCGGAACTTGATCTTTAAATCTGTTTGTAACTTCAAGATAATAACCGAACACATTATTATAACCAATTTTCAATGATGATATTCCTGTATTTTCCACTTCTCTTTCACGAATTTTAACAAGGTAATCCTTGCCGGAATACATCAATTTTCGAAGTTCATCAAGGTCTTCAGAAACTCCATCGGCTATAACATTTCCTTTGTTGATCATTGCCGGAGGATCATCATGAATTTCCTTTTCAATTCTATCGCGAATAGAAGCACAAAAATTCAGTTGCTCACCAATTTTTTTCAGAGCTAAATTATCTGATCCTTCACAAGTAGTTTTAATAGTTTCAACAGAATGAAGTGCTCTTTTTAATTGAATCAATTCTCTGGGATTTACTTTTTCTATTGCAACTTTTGAAATTAAACGCTCAAGATCACCGATAACTTTAAAATTTCTACTGAGAGTATCACTAATATTTTTGTTCTTCATCAGATATTCGACAATATCAAGTCTTTCCTCAATTGGCTGTTTATCTTTTAGCGGAAGTACAATCCATCGTTTCAATAAGCGCGAACCCATAGGCGAAATAGTTTGATCGATAACATCAAACAAAGTTGTTGCATCCTCATTTGGAGAAGAAATCAACTCAAGATTGCGAATTGTAAATCTGTCGAGCCAAACATATTTATCTTCCTCTATCCTCGAAATTTTTGTAATATGTTTTACCTTATCGTGATGAGTTTCGGCGAGATAATGCAATGCGGCTCCTGCTGCAATAATTGCATTATCAAGATTTTCGATACCAAAACCTTTTAAAGAAGTAGTGCCAAAATGCTTAATCAATAATTCATACGAAAATTCCTTTGTAAAAACCCAATCCTCAAAAGTGAAGATAAAATGTTTATTTCCGAATATTTCAAAAAACTTCTCTCGTTTATTTTTCTGAATAACAATTTCGCTGGGTTTAAAACTTTGAAGAAGTTTGTCGATATATTCAAGAGAACCTTCGGTAACAAAATACTCTCCGGTTGAAATATCCAGAAATGAAATACCGGAATTATTTCCTTCGAGATGAATACTTGCCAGAAAGTTATTTTCTTTTTGTTCGAGTATTTTATCATTATACGAAACGCCCGGAGTAACAAGTTCGGTAACACCACGTTTTACAATTTTTTTTGTAAGTTTCGGATCTTCAAGCTGGTCACAAATTGCAACACGCTGTCCGGCTTTTACAAGTTTCGGCAAATAAGTATCTATTGAATGATGAGGAAATCCGGCAAGTTCAACATAAGAAGCTGCACCATTTGCTCTTCGCGTCAGCACTATTCCAAGAATATTTGCTGCTTTAATAGCATCTTCACCAAATGTTTCATAAAAATCACCCACACGAAAAAGCAACAAAGCATCAGGATATTTCGCCTTGATGGTGTTATATTGCTTCATCAATGGTGTTTCTGCTATTTTTCTTTTTTGTTCTGCCAAAGTTCCATTTATTAAAATTGAAAAACAAAGTTAAGATTATCTGTTATACTGAAACGTATTAACTTTACTATTTT
>JAIORY010000018.1 GCA_021107915.1 Bacteroidales bacterium
TTCAAAACAGCCTAAAACTATTTTGGTCATTGAATTTTTGGTTATTGAAATTTATTTGAAATTTGGTGCTTGTCATTTATAATTTTAATACTTATTTTAACTCTCTGACATTATGGAAAGACTCTATTCAGGTAGAAAATATCGGCAATGTAAAACAAAATTCACTTCCTTTATTTTCTTCGCTTTCAACAGTTAATTTGCCTTTATTCTTTTCCATGAATTCTTTACAAAGTACCAGCCCAAGTCCTGTTCCACTTTCACCATCAGTACCTTTTTCAGTAAAATTACTATCGGTTTTAAAAATATTTTTATAATTTTCTTTGTTTATTCCTACTCCATTATCATGAATACAACAAGTAAAAATTTCATTTTGAATATTAGCAGTAATATTTATTTTTCCATTTCTGAATGAATATTTTATTGCATTTGAAAGAATATTCCTAAAAACTGTACTTATCATATTATAATCGGCAAATACAAATGTTTCATTTCTGATATTCAAATCAATTGTAATATTTTTAAGTAAAGCCTGTCCATTAAGATGTGAATAAGTTTCGATAGCAAGTTGGTTAAAATCAAATCTTTTTGGTTCATATTTAAAATTACCAATTTGATAACGAGACCATTCAAGAAGATTAATTAATAAATTAAAAGTGTTGTTTGATGTACTTTGTATCATCTTTATCATCTCATAGCGTTTGTCATCAGTAAAAATATTCCAATCTTCAACAAGCAAATCCGAAAATCCGATTAATGTACTAAAAGGGCTTTTAAGGTCGTGAGCAATAATTGAATAGAGCTTATCTTTCGAAGCATTTACATCTCTTAATAATATTTCAGATTTTTTTCTTTCTTCAACCTCAACAGACAAGTGTTTATTTAATTCTTTTAGTTCAGATGTTCGTTGCTCAACAATAACTATTAATTTTTTTTCATGTTTTCTGATAAGACTGATCCTCATAAAATAAAATATCAATACTGAACTAATTATCAAAAAAGCTATACTAAATTTAAAAAGTATTGTTTCATAAAAATAAGGAAGAACGGTTATTTCTAATTTAGTTGGGGTTTCATTCCAGATTCCGTCATTATTCGAAGCTTTAATTAATAGTGTATATTCGCCCGGATCGAGATTTGTAAAGCTTATTCTTCGTCTGTTTCCAAGCTCAATCCAATCATCCATAAAATTTTCAAGTTTATAAGCATACTCACATTTTTCCTGACTTACAAAAGTCATAGCAGAAAACTCAAATGAAATAATTTTATCTTCTGGTTGGAGAATAAGTTCATGTCTTGAAGCAATATTTGATCCGGTTTCAACTTCTATATTTTCTTTATAATAATTAGTTATCAATACCTTCGGCAAGATAGGATTTTCAGTTATCACGGAAGGGTCAAAACATACAAGACCATTTACTCCACCGAAATATAATTTTCCTTCATTATTCTTAAAATATGCAGTTCTGTTAAATTCATTACCATGCAAACCGTCATTCTTATCAAAATTTGAGAAAGTATTTTTATCAGGATTAAATTTACACAAACCAAGATTTGTACTTAACCATAAATTTCCTTCATTATCTTCGAGAGATGTATAAACAACATTATTTGGAAGTCCGTCTGCAATCGTAATTTTGCTAAATGATCCTTTATTTCTATCCATTAAATTTAATCCCTTCTCCGTAGCAATCCAGAATCTTTCTTTAGAATCTTCGTAAATACTTAAGACATTATTACTGCTAAGGCTATTTGTATCGGATAATGAATTTGTGTATCTGATAAATATATCATTTTCACGATCGAATTTTGCCAAACCACCAATATCTGAGCCAAGCCAAACATTATTGTCAGAATCAAGAAAAAATGCCATTATAAAACCATCCATTATTGAAAAACTATTATTAGGATTGTGTTTATAAAATTTGCATTTCCTGTTATCAACACTTATTACATTCAATCCTAAATTTGTCCCGATATAAATATTGCCTACTTCATCGCTTTTAATAAAATATATACCATTTCCAATAATAGAGTCTGAAGTAAAAGGAGGTTTATTAAAATAACTTCTAAAATTCAATGTTTTAGTATTTAATCTGATAATCCCCTGTCCTTCGGTTCCGAGCCATAAAATATTTTTATTTTTTCTGTCAGGAAAAACACAGTAAATTTCACCTTCAGGATTTAACTTACTAATATTATTTGTTTTAAGATTAATTTTGTCAAATCCACCATATCTTCCTCCACTTCTGTATCCGCCAACCCATAAAATTTCATTATCATCTTCATAAATACATCTCACACTACTAAAAGAAAAACCGGATGATAAAGTAGTTCCCATTTCATAGGTAATAAATCTTTTCTTGTTCGGACTATATATGTTTACTCCTTTTCCATAAGTCCCTATCCATAAATTCCCATCCCTATCCGCAAATGATGATTTTATAGTATTGTAGCTAAGCATACCTTTACTTGTACCGGAAAAATATCTTCGAATAGATTTTTTGGAAATATTATATAGATACACACCATTAATGCCGGTACTTATCCACAATGAATCCTGTCCGGTAAATTCAAGAGAAGAAATATATTGTGTCATATTTTCTTTATACTTAACAAAAATTTCTTTTTCAGGATCAAAATAATTCAGATAATTACCTTCGGTACCAATCCATAATATTCCATCATCTCCTCCAATTATAGCAGAAATATTATTGCCGGATATACTTAAAGAATCTTGAGGATTGTGTTTATAAATTTTAAACTTTTGAGTTTCCGGAATAAAAAGGTTTAGACCTTCTTTTGTCCCAACCCATATATCACCTTTTATATCAATATAAACAACACTAATTGAATTATTAGAAATACTTTTATTATCTTTAGGATTATGAGCAAATCTTTTGTATTCTCCCGTTTCCGGATTTAATTTTATCAGCCCGTCATTATTTGTACCAATCCATAAAATACCATTTGTATCTTTTGCAATAGAATTTATTATATTACCGTATAATTCCTTTAAAGATGTTTGAAAATAATATCTTGTAAACTTATTTGAAACAGGATTATATTTATTCAGTCCACCACTTATTGTTCCAACCCAAATACATCCGTTATCATCTGCAAAAACTGATTTTATTCTATTACTGCTCAGGCTTGTAGTATCACCGGGAATATTTCTGTAAATTTTAATATTATACCCATCGTAACGATTAAGACCATCGTCTGTTCCAATCCAAATAAACCCCATATTATCTTGACAAATACATGATATTGAACCCTGAGATAGTCCATCTTCATTTGTCAAAGAATAAAAAATTTGTTGATAACCGTTACTTGCTGTAATTAAAATTGGGAAAGCAAATAAAAGAAATAAAGGTATCGTCCTTAGAATAAAAGTTTTAGCTAATGCAAACATTAATACTGAATTTATTTCATTAATGTATAATAATAATGATTAACAAATATACATATAATTCTATTCAAAAATGATAAATTATTTAAATATTATCTGATTCAATAATTGTAATTCGTTGTAATTGGTTGTAATTATTAATAGTGATTAAATAAAATCATGAAACGAAAAAAATCCTCATATTTGCAAAAAACAATTTCAGCATGGTAACAAAAATTCCAATACAAAAATTATCAATCGAAGGAGAAGGATTTCATTTAATGATAAAAGGCAAAATTAATGGGAAGAAGGCAAATATTTTGATAGATACAGGAGCTTCGCGAACAGTATTCGACAGCGAGCAATTTAAAAATTTCATTCCCGAAGATCATGATGAATTTGAAGAAAATGAGAAATTATCTACCGGACTGGGAACAAATTCTCTTGCCAGTCATGCCACAATAATTGATAAACTTCAGTTTGGCAATTTGATTATCAAAAATTATACAGCCGTTGTTTTGGATATGAAACACATAAATCAATCTTATACTAAACTCAACTTTCCTGTAATTGACGGGGTTTTGGGTGGTGATTTATTATCGAAATATAAAGCCGTGATTTATTATAAAGAGAAAATACTTAAGCTTTATTACTAGGATTTAAAGAATTTAGGATTTTAGATTTTAGATTTGTAACTAACTTGATTTTTCAGTTAAGAAAACGAACTACCCCGCCGCAAGGAACGGAGAATATGACCCTTGAGATCCTTCGACTGCGCTCAGGATCAGTTCGACTAAATAATTTCAGTTCACTATCGCTCCTGAAATAATAGTCTCACTGATTTAATTGCATGAAACTAAAGTCTCCCCTATTTTTAGGGGAGATTAGAGGGGTGAAATAAATTTATGATTTTAGATTTATGATTTTAGATTTATTTGTCTGCAGGACAAATATTACTTCTGAAATCATTATTCGGTGTTCGATATTCGATATTATTTTCCTTTTTGAATTTCGAACACCGATTAACGATTAATCACGCCTAAGTCGTGACAGGCTGATTTTTGATTTAAAAAAAACTAATAAATTCTTTCAATTTCAGTTATTGGAAGTCTGTCAACCAACATTTGTTCTTTATCATTTAATTGTTGAATTTTTCGAACAACATCCATTCCTTCTACTACTTTTCCGAATGCGGCGAAGCCCTGCCGATCGGGATTTCTATCACCATCAAAATCAAGTTTAGGTTGATCGCCTACACAAATAAAAAATTCAGAAGTTGCTGTGCCAGGTTCAAGACGAGCCATAGAAATTACACCATCTTTGTGAAGAATTCCGGTTTCTTTGGTTGTTTCATGTTTTATAGGTTTTAAAGCATCAGGATGAAAATCTTCAAATAATCCCCCTTGTATTACTTCAATTTTTATTTTACTTGTTGGTTGATTATCCATACGAACTACTCTGTAAAAACATGCATCCGAAAATCTATTTTCATCAACATATCTCAGGAAATTTTTTGCTGTTATTGG
>JAIORY010000138.1 GCA_021107915.1 Bacteroidales bacterium
ATACAATAAATCCTATCCCGTACGCATTATTTGTGTACGGGATTTTTTATTTGTCAAAAATTTAACGTAATTTTATTTTTTAAATTTTAGTCATTTTAAATTTTTTTATAATGTTTCCTTCATTTCGATACAAAACTATAATAGCACTTATTGTTTTTATGCTTTTTATTGTTATTAATGTTTCGGGGCAAAAAGTAGCAGTTGTATTAAGTGGAGGAGGAGCAAAGGGAGCTGTGCATATTGGGTTTTTAAAAGCTCTTGAAGAAAATGATATTCCGGTTGATTATATTGCAGGAACTTCGATTGGAGCAGTTATTGGAGGTTTGTATGCATGTGGTTATTCGCCTCTTCAGATTGAAGAACTGATAACTTCTGATGAATTTATCGGAAGTTTGATCAGGAAAAAAAATAATTATTTGAATTTTTATAAAAAACCTTACCCAAATGCTTCTTGGATAAGTATCCCTTTTACATACGATGAAAAAATAAAATCGAAATTACCGACAAATATTATTTCACCTTATGAAATGGATTTTTCCTTTATGGAATTATTTTCTGCTGCCAGTGCAACAGCAAATAATAATTTCGATAGTCTTTATATACCATTTAGATGCGTAGCTTCCGATATTGATTCGAGCAAAGCAGTAATATTTAAAAATGGACAATTGGGTAAAGCGATAAGAGCTTCAATGACTTTTCCTTTTTATTTTAAACCAATAAAAATTGATGGGAAATTATTATTTGATGGAGGAATGTACAATAATTTTCCGGTTGATGTTGCACGAGAAGATTTTAAACCTGATGTTATTATTGGTTGCAAAGCTGCAGGTAATTATGATCCTCCTGATATGGATGATATTGTTTCTCAGATTCAAAATATGTTGATGGAGAATACAAATTATAACATTCAGGAAGATAAAGGAGTTATAATTGAACCTGAACTTGGGCCGATAAATATTATTAATTTTAGTCATACTGAAGCTTTTATTGATAGTGGCTATGTAGCTACTCAGAAAAAAATGAGTCAAATAAAAAAGCTGATTAAAAAGAGATATTCAAAATCATACAGGCATGATAAACGCATGAATTTCAATGCCAATGAGCCACCGCTCATTATAGATTCTATTGTAATTTCAGGATTAAAACCTAATCAAAAAGAATATGTTGAAGGAATTTTAAAGTGGGATGAAAAATATTTAACAATAGGTGAATTAAAAAATGAATATTTTAAACTTGTTTCTGATAATATGACAGGAGATGTTTTCCCTGAAATGAAATTTGATAATAAAACCGGACTATTTAATTTGAATCTTAATATAGAAAAAGCTACTGAATTTGATCTTGAGTTTGGAGGTAATATTTCGTCAAATGCAATTAATGAAGCATTTTTTGGATTGCGATACAAATATCTTGGAAAAAAGGCTATAAACCTTTATACAAATGCTTATTTTGGAAGATTTTACAGCTCGGTAAATTTATCAGCACGCATTGATTATTCTCAGCAAATACCATTTTACATATTAGCACAGTTTACCTATAATAATAAAGACTATTTTAAAAACACTACCTATTTCTTTCAGGATAAAGAACCTTCATATATTATAAGGAGTGAAACCTTTTTTTCGTTCGAAATTGGAACTCCTACTTCAAATGCAGAGAAAATTGCAGTTGGGTTTTCTACTGGAAATCAAGATGATAATTATTATCAAACAAATGAATTTACACGCATTGATACTGCTGACTTTACAAGATTTAATACTATTACTCCGTTTCTTTATTACGAATTAAATTCACTTAACAGGAAACAATATGCAACAAGTGGTGTCCGTCTTTTGGTATCGTTTAAATATTTTGTTGGAAGGGAACATAATGAGCCGGGAACTACATCTTCTAAAAGCAAAGTAGCAGATTATGAAGATGATCATGACTTTTTCCATTTTGATTTTATTTATGATAATTATTTTGCTTCACTAAAGAAAATGAAATTTGGATTTTATTCTGAGATACATTTTTCAAATCAGAACTTTTTCCATAATTATGTTTCAAGCATTTTAGTAGCAAAGCCTTTTCAGCCAATTCCGGAAAGTAAAACCTTATTTTTGCCAAATTACAGAGCATATAATTATTTTGCTATTGGATTAAAAGATATAATTAGCTTTTCAAATAGTATTGATCTTAGAATAGAAGGATATTATTTTCAGCCATATCGTCAAATAGATAATAATGAGTTTAATAATGCTCCTTTTTTTAGAAAAATCTTTTCTGATAAGTCATTTATCCTGACAACGAGTTTTGTTTATCATAGCCCTCTCGGACCAGTAAGCCTTGACCTTAATTTTTATGACAAAACAAGAGATTCTTTTTCATTTCTAATCAATATCGGGTATATAATCTTCAATAAATCTATCTTTGATTAAAATTAGCTCTAAATTATCTTTAAAAAAGTTTGCATATTTTAAATTATTTGTATTTTTGCTTTCCTGATTTTATTCAGGCTATGTATAAATAAATCAAACTTAATCAGACTTCTGTAATTTTATTATAAATTACAGGAAGAGAATTCTAAGTCTGTTAATAACAGAATATCATGATAGAAAAAACTAACAAACCTGAAAAGGAAAACATTGAGAAGAAACAAGAAGAAAGTAAAGTTATCAAAAATGACCTTGAGGTAACAAATCAAGAACCCACCGGAGAAGAAGAAAATATCACCGAGAAAAAAACTTCTGAAGATTCAATAGTGGAAAATGTAGAAAATTCTGAAAAGCCGGAGAAAGTTAAAATATCCGGAAAGAAAGCAGTGAAGGCTAAAGAAAAAACTGAACCGGAAACAGAAGAGGTAACTAAGGAAGTTTCTGAGGAATCTGAAAAACAGAAATCAGTAGAAAAAGCAGAAGAAAAAGCCGAACAGAAGGAGGTAGATTCGATTAATAAAGAAACAGAAGAGGTTAAAAAGGAAGTTTCTGAGGAATCTGAAAAGCAGATATCAGTAGAAAAAGCAGAAGATAAAAAGCCGAAAACAGAAGAGGATAATCCTGAAAAAAATAATGATGTAAAAGAAGAAGAAAAGGATAATATTGATGATGAAGATGGTGAAGATGATAACATTGAAGATAATGAAGATGATAATGTAAATCTGGAAGAAAAATATAATGAATTGTCGCGCGAACAATTAGTTGAGTCTCTCAAAGAAATTGTTAATGAAACTGATATAAATAAAATCAAAACCAGAGTTGCTTTGATTAAAGTTGCTTTTTTGAAGGAGAATAGCAAAATAAAAGATGAACAACTTGAAAAATTTATTTCAGAGGGTAATGATGAAACTGAATTCAAGTATAAAGATGATGAACTTGAAAAAAGTTTTACACAATTATTTAGTATATATAAGCAAAATAGACAAAAATTTCTTAAAGATCAGGAAAAAGTTAAGGAAGATAATCTAATTGCCAAAAAGCAAGTCCTTGAGGAATTGAAGACTCTTATCAGTTCGGAGGAAACTCTTAAAAAGACCTATGATGAGTTTAAAGTATTGCAGGATAAATGGAGGGAGATTGGACTTATTCCCAAAAATGAAGTTAATAATCTGTGGCAGAGTTACCATTTTCTTGTAGAGAAATTTTTTGATAAAGTAAAAATAAATAAAGAGCTCCGTGATCTTGACATGAAGAAGAATCTTGAAAGTAAGATGGTTCTTTGTGAAAAGGCGGAAGAACTTTTAATTGAAACATCAATAATAAAATCTTTTAAAGAACTTCAGAGATATCACAATCAGTGGAAAGAAATTGGACCTGTTCCGAGAGAAAGTAAAGATGAAATATGGGATCGTTTTAAATCAACTACGGATAAGATAAATGAGAGAAGACGCGATCATTATGCAAAAATTTATGAAAACCAAGAGAGCAATCTTGAGGCAAAAACTGCATTATGCGAGAAAGCAGAAGTCATTGTTGTAAAGGAAATTAATACTATTAAAGAATGGCAAACATTTACTAATGAGATAAATGATTTGTTTAAGATTTGGAAATCAATAGGAACTGTTCCCAAAAAATATAATGAAGAGATATGGCATAGGTTTAGAACTTACCTAAATACATTTTTTGAAAATAAAAAAGAGTATTTTCAAAAACTTAAAGATAAACAATTAAATAACTACAATTTAAAAGTAGAAATTTGTGTTCAGGCGGAAGGTATGCAGGATAGTACAGATTGGAAAGAAACAACACGTAAACTGATAAATCTTCAAAAAGATTGGAAAAAGATAGGTCCGGCTCCAAGAAAATATTCTGAAATAATTTGGAAAAGATTCCGTGCAGCATGTGATGCCTTTTTTAATAATAAAACTTCTTATTTTTCTAATATTCACGTACATGAGGATGAAAATATAAAACTTAAATATGATTTAATTGAGAAAGTAAAAAAATGTGAGTTTGGTGATGATAAAAAAGAAAACTTACAAAAAATAAAAGAATTTCAACGTGAATGGACTGAGATTGGACATGTCCCATTTAAAGAAAAAGATAAAATTTGGAAAGAGTTCCGACAAGCTATTGATAAACAAATGGTAAAACTTCAGATAAGTGAAGTTGAAATAAGCACAATGAATTTTAAGACAAAAATGGAATCTATGAAAGATTCTCCGCAAGCCAAAAATATTATCTATAAAGAAAGAATTTTTCTTAATAATAAAATTTCTAAACTAAAAGATGATATTGCACTTTGGGAAAATAATATCGGATTTCTTGCAGATTCAAAAAATGCTAATGTTTTTAAAATAGAGTTTGAGAAGAAAATTGATAATGCTAAAAAAGATCTAAAGATTTTTGAGGCAAAAATGAAATATTTAAATTCTCAAATGTAGTGATGGAATAATTGTAATTGGTTGTAATTGATGATAATTGGTTGTAATT
>JAIORY010000293.1 GCA_021107915.1 Bacteroidales bacterium
TTATTTCCATTATTTCCATTATTTTCCCAATTTTCATTATTAATTTAATACTAATTGTTTACTACCCTTTTATTTTTACAATTTTTTACTAAATTTGCCTTAATAATAAATTCCTTACAGATGCCTAAGAATTTTCTTGAAACACCAATAGAATATTTAAAAGGAGTAGGACCTAAACGTGCAGAATTACTCAAAAAAGAATTGAATATTTTTACATTTGAAGATATGGTAGAATATTACCCTTTTAGATATGTTGATAGAAGCAAGTTTTATTCGGTTAAAGATATTATTAGTGATGCTTCATATATTCAGCTGAAAGGGACTATCTCCGACATGAAGCTTTTAGGTAAAAACAGAAAACAAAGGTTAAGTGCACAATTTTCGGATAAAACCGGATCCATTGAACTGGTGTGGTTTAAAGGAATAAAGTGGGTAAAAGATAAGATTAAACCTGATGTCGAATATATTGTTTTTGGTAAACCATCAATTTTTAATAAAAAATTTAATGTCGCTCATCCCGAAATTGACGCAGTTTCTGATCAGGAAGAGTCGTTGAACAAATCATTTCAGTCCTTTTATAGTTCAACCGAAAAACTAAAAACCAGAGGTCTTGGCTCAAAAGGCATCAATAAATTAATGAAAAATTTAATGGTGCGCATAAAAGATTTTGTTCCCGAAACTCTCTCAAATGAAATAATCAGTAATTTAAAATTCATTTCGAGGAAAGATGCTATCCTAAATATTCATTTTCCAAAAGACCAAAGGTCAATTGATCAGGCACGTGCAAGATTAAAATTTGAAGAATTATTTTTTATTCAGATAATGCTTCTTAAAAATAAAATTATTAGATCACAAAAGATTAAGGGACAAAAATTTCCTTTGGTTGGTAATTATCTAAACCGCTTTTATAAAGATTATCTCCCATTTGAATTAACTAATGCACAAAAAAAAGTTACACGTGAAATCCGTACAGACTTAGGCTCGGGCAAACAAATGAACAGATTATTGCAAGGAGATGTTGGAAGCGGGAAAACTCTGGTAGCTTTAATGACAATATTAATAGCTCTGGACAATAATTTTCAGACATGTTTTATGGCTCCCACCGAAATTCTTGCAAATCAACATTTTTATACTTTGCAAAAAATGTTGAATAATTTGGAAATTTCAATTGACTTACTTACAGGCTCAACAAAAACATCCGACAGGAAAAGAATACATAAAAATTTATTGAACGGCTCTTTGCAAATACTTGTCGGCACACACGCACTAATCGAAGAAACAGTTCAATTTAAAAACCTTGGAATAGTAATAATTGACGAGCAACATCGTTTTGGAGTAGCACAAAGAGCAAAGCTTTGGAAAAAGAATGTTATCCCTCCACACATACTTGTAATGACAGCAACACCAATTCCACGAACTCTTGCTATGACTTTTTACGGCGATCTTGATTTTTCAGTTATTGATGAAATGCCACCGGGAAGGAAATCTGTTAAGACTTATCATTATTTCGATTCGAAAAGAATAATGCTATTTGGATTTCTTAAAAAACAAATAAACCTCGGACGTCAGATTTACATCGTTTATCCCTTGATTCAAGAATCTGAAAAACTTGACCTTAAAGATTTGATGGATGGCTACGAAAGCATTGTAAGAGAATTTCCTTTGCCTGAATATGCAATCAGTATTCTTCATGGAAAAATGAAACCGGCAGACAAAAATTACGAAATGCAAAGATTTGTAAAAGGTGAAACACAAATAATGGTTTCTACAACTGTGATTGAAGTAGGTGTTGATATTCCAAATGCCTCGGTAATGGTAATTGAAAATGCTGAAAGATTTGGTCTTTCGCAACTTCATCAGCTAAGAGGAAGAGTTGGAAGAGGAGCAGATCAATCATATTGTATACTTATGACAGATTACAAACTAACCAATGATGGTAAAAAACGCATGGAAACGATGGTACGTACTTCAGATGGTTTTGAAATTGCAGAAGTTGATTTGAAGTTACGTGGCCCCGGCGATTTGCAAGGAACTCAACAAAGTGGAATACTTGATCTTAAAATTGCCGACCTGATAAAAGATGAGAAAATGCTGAAATATTCCAGAGATCTTGCATTAAAAATCCTAAAAGAAGACCCCGATCTCCAAAAAGAAAAAAACTTTAATATTTTACAAAACTTTAAAAAGCTGAACAGTAACAAAGCAAATTGGAGTATGATAAGTTAATTTATATAATAAACTACCTCGCAGCAAAGCTGACAAGTTATCTCAACAAAATTTTAATTTTTTTATTACACATAAAAATGTGGGGAATAAAATTCTTGAGATACCTTTACTGTAGCTCAGAATTAGTTCGGCTAAATGAATTTAAAATCAAAATCATAGTCTTACTGAATTTCACTACTTTTGTCATCAAATTAACATAATATATCAATGAAAATTTCATACAACTGGCTGAAAAAATATATTGACTTTAATCTTGGCCCTGAAGAATTATCAGAAATATTAACTGATTGCGGACTTGAAGTAGAAGGACTTGAAAAAATCCAATCCATAAAAGGAGGACTAAATGGTTTTGTTGTGGGGGAAGTTCTTACAAAAGAAAAACATCCAAATGCCGACAAACTAAGTGTAACTACTGTTGACATTGGCGAAGAACATTCACTTAATATTGTTTGTGGCGCACCAAATGTTGCCACAGGACAAAAAGTTATTGTTGCAACTATTGGAAGTATTATATATTCAGGGGATGAAGAATTTAAAATCAAAAAAACAAAACTTCGTGGTGAGATTTCCGAAGGCATGATATGTGCTGAAGACGAAATGGGTATGGGAACATCACATGATGGAATTATGGTTCTTAATCCAGAAGCAAAAACAGGAACTTCTGCCAAAAAACATTTTAATATCAGGGAAGACTATGTTTATGAAATCGGCTTAACCCCAAACCGTTCAGATGCAACCTCGCATATCGGAACTGCTCGTGACCTTGTTTCTGTTCTTAATCATTTAAATAATACTCGCGATTATAAATTAAATATTCCTTCGGTTGATGATTTTAAAACAGACAATTATAGCAAAAAAATTGATGTAATTGTTAAAGATCAGAAAGCTTGTCCAAGGTACTCAGGTCTGACAATTTCAAATATCGAAGTTAAAGAATCACCCGACTGGTTGAAAAATCAATTGAATTCAATCGAAGTTCGACCTATCAATAATATTGTTGATATTACAAACTTTGTTCTATTTGAAACAGGACAACCACTTCATGCCTTTGATGCAGATAAAATTATAGGCAAAAAGATTATTGTGAAAAAATATCCAAAAGGGACCAAATTTACAACCCTCGATGAAATAGAACGGGAATTATCTGATAATGATCTTATGATTTGTAACGAAAAAGGGGGAATGTGTATCGCAGGTGTATTTGGTGGAATGAAATCCGGAGTTACTGAAAAAACAAAAAATATTTTTCTCGAATCAGCATATTTTGACCCCACATCAGTACGAAAAACATCAAAACATCATGGACTGCAAACTGACGCTTCGTTTAGATTTGAACGTGGAGCCGATCCTCAAATTACAACCTATGCTCTGAAAAGAGCTGCTCTTTTGATAAAGAAAATTACAGGAGGAGAAATTTCTTCTGATATTGTTGATTTTTATCCTGAGAAAATCGAAAAATGGATTATTAACATTTTGTATAAAAATGTTGATCGCCTTATCGGGAAAGAAATTGACAGAACAGAAATTAAAAATATTCTTCAAGACCTTGATATCAAAATAATAAATGAAACAGAAAAAGGACTTAAATTATTAATCCCTACATTTAAAGTTGATGTTACTCGTGAAGCTGATATTATTGAAGAAATACTCAGAATTTACGGATATAATAATATTGAAATTCCTACTAAAGTTAAATCATCATTATCTTTCAGATCGAAACCGGATACTGAAAAACTTCAGAATTTAATTTCAGATCAACTTTCTGATAACGGGTTTTATGAGATAATGAATAATTCTCTAACTAACTCTGATTATATCGAAAAAAATCCTGCTCTTGATGCAAAAAACAATATAAGAATGTTGAATCCAATAAGTCGTGATCTGGATATTTTACGCCAAACTTTGCTTTATGGAGGATTGGAATCTATTGCTTACAATCATAATAGAAAAATTTCAGATATTAAATTTTATGAATTTGGTAAAATTTATTTATTAAATAATTTTGAGAAGGAAAAAGATGTATTGTCAAAATATTTTGAAGAAAAACATCTTTCTCTCTTCCTTTCGGGAAGAAAAAATGCTGATAGTTGGAAAGACAAAGAGAGTAATGTCGACTTCTTTGATCTTAAAATATTTACAAATAATATTATAAAACGTTTAAAGATAAATATCAACATGCTTGATATGAACAACAAAGTTTCGAAAGTTTTTTCTGAAGGGCTTATTTACAAATCAAACAATAAAAAACTTATTGAATTTGGTTCTGTTTCACCAAATATCTTAAACGATTTTGATATTAAACAAGATGTTTTTTATGCCGATATCAATTGGGATTTTGCCATAACCCTGATCAACAAATCACAAATCGAATACAAGAAAGTTTCGAAATTCCCTGCTGTTAAGCGTGATCTTGCCTTATTAATCAATAAAAATGTAACTTTTGATGAGATTGAAAAAATAGCATTTCAAACTGATAGACATTTACTGAAATCAATAAAATTATTTGATGTATTTGAAGGAGATAAAATTGGAAAAGACAAAAAATCTTATGCTGTTAGTTTTATTCTTCAAAATCCAGAAAAAACATTAAACGATAAAATTATTGATAAAACTATGAATAAGTTTATCAAAGTTTTTGAAGAAAAATTAAATGCAAAAATTAG
>JAIORY010000283.1 GCA_021107915.1 Bacteroidales bacterium
AATACTACCTATTTTTAAAGGTATTTGTATTGCAAAACACTTGCGGATTAATATTGATAAAGGAGGGTTCTAAAAATGCAAATTTCTTCGTTGCTTCAAAATTTTAAAATCCTCATTTACAAAGGTAAACTCCGGTTTTAAAATTTCTTGCGCCTCGAACTTCACTATTTTTAGAATCCTCCTAAAGCAAATAAATTATCAGAAATAAATTTTATCCTGATTTCATTTTTTATAATTATTTCGTCTTTGCACGAAAACTAAGTGTTTGATAAGAAAACGTCAAGAACAAGGCTTGCGATATCTTAAAAATCAGGAGTTTACTAAAGTAAATGACTGAGTTTTAAGATGAGCGTAACGCAGTTATTGGCGTTTTCTTGCAAACACTATTTACGAAACCTGTTCAATTGTCCACTCCAAAGCTTCTTGTAGCATTTCCTGTGGAGCAGTTTTAATATAACCGTCTTTGGTTAGCTTGTCAGTCAGACCCCTTGCATAATCAATATCTTCTTTAGCTTTATTAAAAGCTTCATCCCATGTCATTTCAACTCTGGCAACACCATCTTTTATTGCCTGCATGGCAACATCGGCTGATTCTTGTGGGAATACACTTGCTTCGCTCATAGAAGGAACTATATTTTCGGGATCAATACCACGTTTTTCTGCATAATCGGCAAGAGAATGAGCAGCAGTTATAGCCATATTATCAGTAATTTTTTTTGCTCTTACCATTAAAGCTCCTTTCAAAATACCGGGGAATCCTATTGAATTATTTACCTGATTAGGGAAATCTCCTCTTCCTGTTGCAACAATAAAAGCTCCTGCTTCCTTGGCGGCATACGGATAAATTTCTGGAATTGGATTTGCGCATGTAAAAACAATAGACTTGTCAGCCATTACTTTTATCCATTCGGGTTTTACCGTGTCGGGACCTGGTGTTGATAAAGCAATTAAAACATCAGCATCTTTCATTGCTTCTTGCATATCATCAACTTTATCAGGATTGGTTGATACGCATAATTCCCATTTACGGTAGAATTTTTTGTTTTCTTCTAAGTCTTTTCTGTCTGAATTTAGAGATCCTCTCGAATCGAAAATTGTAAAATTCTTAGGATCGGCACCATCGGCAATTATTAATCTTGCAATTGTTGTGTTGGATGCACCTGCTCCGAGCATAACAATTTTTACTTCGGATAATTTTTTATTAGCAAGTTTTAAAGCATTCAATAATCCTGCAAGAGTTACACAAGCTGTTCCCTGGGCATCATCGTGCCAAACGGGAATATCACATTCTTCACGCAAAGTGTCGAGAACTTTATAACAATTCGGTTGGGAAATATCTTCAAGATTAATGGCTCCAAAACTTGGCTGAAGCATTTTAACAAACTCAATAATTTTATCGGGATCTTTTTCGCCTTTTTCATTTGTGCTGTCAACACAAAGTGCAACTGCATCAACACCACCGAGATATTTCATTAAAAATGCTTTACCTTCCATCACACCAAGACCACCCGGAGGAGTGCAATCGCCATCACCGAGAACACGTGTTGAATCACTCACAACGGCAACAAAATTTCCCCTGTTTGTAAGTTGAAACGAAGTATCGTTATCGTTTCTTATCGAAGTCGAAACTTTTGAAACTCCGGGAGTGTACCAAACGTTAAACCAGTTAAAACCTGGAACCGGAGCTTTAGGGATAGTTTGTATTTTCCCCCCATAAAATTTATGTGCTTTCTCAGCTAACTTCTTTAAAAATAATGTTTTTGCTGTTGCAATTTGCTCTTGTGAAAATTCTTCCGGAAAAACTTCATCCAGATTGTCAAGTGATAGATTTATTTCTTTCATTGTATTATTATTTAAAAATTAAAATGTTAATTAATTGTTATATAGTTTTATTTGTACCTAATTTTTTCAGAGCATAAAATTACTTTTTTTTTTATTAATTTTACAGAAATAAATATAATTAAATTGAACATCTTTGACAGGTAAAATTTAATACACAAAGAAATGATTATATAATGAAATTGGAAATTAGAAATTAGAAATTCAGGAGAAGTAAAAATTTCTAATTTCTAATTTCCAATTTCTACATCTTGAATTGATAAAATGTAATTCATTAAAAATGTATGAAGTATAAAAAAATAATTACATGAAAGAAATTGTCATTCTCACAGGAGCTGGAATTAGTGCCGAAAGCGGAGTAAAAACTTTTCGTGATAGCGATGGTTTGTGGAATAATTATAGAATTGAAGAAGTAGCAAGTCCCATTGCATGGGCGAGTAATCCTGACATGGTTTTGGAATTTTACAACCAACGCCGCAAACAGCTTTTTGAAGTTGAACCTAATGAAGCTCATTATGCATTGGTGAAATTGGAAGAGAAATATGATGTCCAAATTATCACTCAAAATGTTGATGACCTTCACGAAAGAGCCGGATCAAAAAATATTCTTCACCTTCACGGAGAATTGAAAAAAGCAAGAAGCACCGTTGATGAAAATCTTGTTTATGATCTCAACCACTGGGAATTAAAAAATGGGGACAAATGCGAAAAAGGCTCTCAACTTCGCCCGCATATTGTTTGGTTTGGCGAAGCTGTACCAAATATTTCAGTTGCTGTACAAATTGCAAAACAAGCTGATATATTTATCGTTATTGGTACTTCAATGGTAGTTTATCCTGCCGCAAGTTTGATAAATTATGTTGATGATGAGGTAACAAAATACCTTGTTGACCCAAATTCAACGGGAATAGGAAGTAATATCCCGAATCTTGAAATCATTAATAAAAAAGCATGTTCAGGAATACCGGAATTAGTTGATAAACTATTGAATTTATAACTTTAGATTTATAATTTTGGATTTGGTTTCGTACTTTTGAATTTTTTTAAAATATGGTTCTACCATAAATTTAATGGAAGACTTGAAAAAGAAAATAATAAATACAAATAAATTTACAAATGAAAAAAATCACATTCTTAATTTTTGCAGTAATTTTAACTTTTGCAGCATGCAAAAAACAATCAACAATTGATAGAGATTTGATACTTGAATATATTGACGAACATGATCTTGATGCACATTCAACAGCTTCAGGGTTATATTATGTAATTGAAGAGGAAGGTATTGGCGGTTATCCTAATATTCATTCGATAGTAACAGTATATTATAAAGGATATTTGTTGGATGGTACTGTATTTGACGAAACTACTCCGGGTAATGCAATCACTTTTCAACTATTACAGATGATACCCGGATGGCAGGAAGGAATTCAGTATTTTAAAACTGAAAGTTCAGGGAAACTATTAGTTCCATCAGCATTAGGATATGGCTCAGAAGGTCAATCGGATATTCCTGAAAATTCGGTTTTGATATTTGATATAGAATTATTATCTTTCGAGAATTAACCAATTTTATACAATATGGCACCCGGACATGAATTTTTACTCGCAAAAATGCAAAACTATTGCAGCTATCAGGAAAGAAGTTTCTTTGATGTAAAAAGCAAACTTATAAACTGGAATGTACAGGAAAAAGTGATTGATGAAATTATTAATGAACTTGTTAAAGATAATTATCTTGACGAAGAAAGATATGCAAAAGCGTATGCAGGCGGAAAATTCAGAATCAGTAAATGGGGAAAAAACAAAATTATCAACGAGCTTAATAAAAAGCAAATCCCTGATATTTACATTCAAATTGGGTTGCAGGAAATTGATGATGTAGAATATTTCAACACTTTGAAAGAAGTTATTTCAAAAAAAGATGCAACTTTAAATGTTTCTGATCCTGAAAAAAGGATGAATAGGCTTGCTAACTATGCTGTTTCAAAAGGATATAGTAGGGGGATTGTTTGGAAAGTATTAAATCAAACGATTTAGCAAGAGGTTGCCAACCTTTTTTTAGGTTAGTAACCTTAGGGATGTTTTTAAAATAACTTCCTTAAAACATCTACTAAAATTGTAACTGATTATGTAAGCCAATGATATGAATTCATATTTCGTCCCATACGGGACTTTGCAGCACATCTTCATTTTTCTATAAATATAATGTCCCTAACGGGACAATTCCGTGTTTTTATCCAACCATTGTGTTTTGCACAAACGTCCCGTAGGGACTAAATATTTATAGCAAAAAACAAATGAATCGTACAAGTCCCGTATGGGACGAAATATTAAAACGCAACCCAACAAATTTAGTTGATCGTATTTTTTATGCAGAAATGCAGAAGTTATTTAGAATCTTTCACTTATACAAAACTGCTTATTTCTTTCTAAATTTTCAATTTATCATTTTCAATTTTACATTTCCTTCAATAATGTAAAATGTAGAAATTCTATTCGCTCTCTTATGTAATAATTTCTATTTTATGATTATTCGCGCATTAGCGGCTAACTATATATTTCATTAGCGAATTTTTAGTTTTATCCAAAAAGGTTACCAACCTGTCATCAAAATAATTAAGAAAATTTAATTTACAATAAACCGCTTAGTGATTTTCCCAAAATCAGAATTAAATATTTCAATTAAATAAATTCCGTTGTGTAAACCGGAAATATTCAATTTAATAATTCCGTTATTTATTTCAGTTTTGTGGAATTTCATAATTCTGCCCATCACATCCAAAATTTTAATTTCAACATTTGAACTTTTAAATGAATTGATTTTTATATTGAGAATTTCATCAACAGGATTAGGATAAATCAAGATATTGTCAGAATTAATTTCATTAATTGAAACACATTCATCAATAGTTACGAGATAATTTTCTGTTGTTGAAATACATTCATCAATGTTTTCTTCAGTAACTTTTACCCAACCTTGTCCGGGTGCTCCCCAATTTACAGATATTTCATTTGTGTTGATGCCGGTAA
>JAIORY010000057.1 GCA_021107915.1 Bacteroidales bacterium
AATAAAAATATCATTCATCGAAGGGATAATTTCGTTTATCGAATTTATTTTTACCTGAGGGATAAGAATTTTTAACAGATCATTTGAACTTGCGTTATCAGCAATTTTAATTTTTACTTTGGTGAAGCCGTTTTCTGAAGTCTGATCTTTTAATTCAAAGCTGTTATTCAACAAAGAAGAAATATTTCCCTGATATCCTGAAAAAGCAATCTCGAAAGTATTTGATTTATATTGATTTTTTATTTCAAAAACTTTCCCGTCAAGGATTTTTTTTGAGTTATTGATAAGTGCAATATGATCGCAAAGTTCTTCCACCGAAGCCATATTGTGAGTAGAGAAAATTATGGTAGCTCCTTTTTTTCGGAGTTCCAAAATCTCTTCTTTAATAAGATTAACATTTATAGGATCGAAGCCGCTGAATGGTTCATCAAAAATAAGCAGTTTAGGTTGGTGTAAAATAGTTACAATAAATTGTATTTTTTGCTGCATTCCCTTTGAGAGTTCTTCCACTTTTCTGTTCCACCAGGGGAGAATATCAAATTTCTCAAACCAGAATTTTAGTTTTTTTACAGCATCGTGTTTCTCAAGACCTTTTAGTTGTGCGAGATACAAAGCCTGTTCCCCGACTTTCATTTTTTTATACAATCCTCTTTCTTCAGGAAGGTATCCAATATCTTTAATATGTGAGGAAGAAAGCTTTTTCCCGGAAAAATACAACTGACCTGTGTCGGGTGCTGTGATCTGATTTATTATCCTGATAAAAGTTGTTTTACCTGCTCCATTTGGACCAAGCAATCCGAAGATACTTTTCTCGGGAACCGAAATACTAACATCATCAAGTGCTTTGTGATTCGCAAATTGCTTACTTACATTTATTGCTTCAAATAATTCCATAAGTCAAAAAAATTAGAATTCTATTTGAGATAATTTACAATAAAGTAAAAATATGTCAATTATCTACGAACTAATTCCCTTTCCCTTATGGGGAAAGGGTTAGGGATTGGGGTGCTTAACTAAAATACTCTCTCATTCTATCAAAAAAACTTTTGTCTTTGCTTGTGGGTTTTGGCTTAAAATTTTCAGATTTACTTAGTTTTTCGAGTATTTGTTTTTCATCTTTCGAGAGGTTTCTTGGAGTCCATACATTAATGTTTACAAGCAGATCACCTCTTCCATAAGAATTGATATCCGGTAATCCTTTTCCTTTCAATCTAAGAACTTTTCCTCCCTGAGTTCCGGGAGTAACCTTAATACGTGCTTTTCCTTCTATTGTAGGTATCTCAATTGATGATCCGAGTGCGGCATCAGTAAAACTGATAAAAATACTATACAGTAAATTTGAGCCGTCTCTTATAAGTTCGGGATGAGAAATTTCTTCGACAAGAACTAACAAATCACCGGGAACTCCGTTACGTGCACCGGCATTTCCTTTGCCACTGACAGAAAGCTGCATTCCATCGGCTACTCCGGCAGGAATTTTTAAGGTGATTACTTCTTCCCCTCTTATTATTCCGTTACCTGCACATTCGTGGCATTTTTCTGCAATTGACTGACCTTCTCCACCACAAGTAGGGCAAGTTGAGCTGGTTTGCATTTGACCAAGAAAGGTGTTTGAAATTCTGGTTACCTGTCCTGAACCATGGCAAGTAGGACAAGTGCTGTATGAAGAACCTGCTCTGGCACCCGAGCCTTGACAACTTTTACATTCAACATATTTTCCGACTTTGATTTTCTTTTCTGCTCCTTTTGCAATTTCCTGAAGTGTGAGTTTTACTTTTACTCTAAGGTTTGATCCTCTGTTAACTCTTCTTCTACTACCTCTTTGTGATCCTCCAAAACTACTGAATCCTCCTCCGAAGGCACCACCAAAAATATCTCCAAACTGACTAAAAATGTCTTCCATAGACATACCGCCACCTCCAAAACCGCCACCATTAGCTGCACCTTTCATTCCTGCATGACCAAACTGATCGTATCTGCTTCTTTTATTTGGATCGCAAAGTACTTCATAAGCTTCAGCAGCTTCCTTGAATTTATCTTCAGCAGTTGGATCATTTGGGTTTTTATCAGGGTGATATTTTAATGCTTTCTTACGATATGCTTTTTTTATTTCCGCTTCATCTGCATTTTTCGAAACTTCCAATACTTCGTAATAATCTCTTTTTGACATGTTAAATTGTTTGGTGCTTATCTATAAAATCAATTATATTGATATGTTTTTAGATTTTTATTTTCCGATAATAACTTTGGAGTACCTGATAACTTTTCCCTCAAGTAAATATCCTTTTTCAATTTCGTCAACAACTTTATCTTTCATACTTTTTTTAGGAGCAGGTATTTGAGCTATTGCTTCATGAAAATCGGTGTCAAAATTATTACCAACAGCAATAATTTGCTCCATGCCTCTGTTTTTAAGTACAGTCATTAGCTTGTTGTAAATAAGTTTAATACCATCAAAAGTTGTGTTGTTTTTTGCTGCTTCATCAAAAGAATTCATTGCTCTCTCAAAATCATCAATAACCGGAAGCAATGAAAGAATAACTTCTTTTGAAGCGGTTTTTCTTAAATCATCTTTTTCTTTTAATGATCTTTTCCTGAAATTATCAAATTCTGAATATAAACGAATGAATTTATTGTTTAACTCACTGTTTTTTTCTTCGAGTTCTTCAATTTCTTCTTCTAATTTCTTCTTCTTACTATCACTTTTTTTTATGGGTTTTTTGCTTTTTGCTTTTTTTGAGGAAGGTTTATTTCCTTTTATTTCACTTTCTTCAATATTATCTTCTTGATTTTTCGACTTGGATTCATCAAATATATTTTCATTTTCCAAGCTTTCCTTTTTTATGTTTTTGTTTTCTGTCATTTTTATTACTTATTAGAGTAAATGCTTTTTTTCTAATATTATTCATAGAATAATATTGCCAAACAAATAATTTGCCATTTGTATAATTACGACAAATTGTCAGAAGAAGGTTGTTTTAATTTTTGATTTTCGGAGTGGACTCATCATTCTCTTATTCCCCCTATTTCCCAATAAACTCAAATAACAATCAACTTATAATAATCCACAGAATTAGTATTAGTAGTAATTCTGAGGAAGACAGCTCCTTTTATCATTCCGCCAATGTTAATACTAATTTTTACTTGAGGATTATTAATATTATAATCTCTTAATTTTCGACCCAATTCATCAAACAATGTAATTGAGACATTTTCAAATTTTGTTTTCCCGAAAAATATTTCAATAGGTCCGTTTGTGGGATTTGGTGATATTACCGGTTGAACATTAATAAAATCCTTTCGTTCAAGAGTGTCTGTGATAATATCATTTTTGACAATTAATGTAACATCAAACTCACCAACCGAATTATAATAAATACCGGAAGGATTCTGCATTGTTGAACTTGACGGTTCACCACCTTCAAATATCCATTTCCATTCATTCGGCTCGCCAATAGAAATATCTGTAAAGTCAATCTTGCCACCAAGCTGAACGGCTGTTGTATCAACAGTAAACATTGGAATCAGTGAATTTGGATCTATTCCGATACCATCTAAAACAAAAATTCCCAAATTATCAGGATCGAGCCATGGCTTAAGTTGTAAAGAGTCATAAGAACCATTTGATTCCCATGAATACGAAAATTTTCCATAATAATCGGGTGCTGTCAAATTTTGACAGGAAGCTGCTCCACCTGTTAATGCACCAATTATCCTTCTATCGTTATTGAAAAGAGGAGAACCGGAAGAACCACCTTCTGTAACTCCATGATTAGTTTGTGTTTCTGACCAAACAACCTTCCAAAACAATGCATCAGGTTCTTCAATAGTGCTGCTGTATGGTGTTGAAATTACGGGATTAAGATAAGTGGATATTTTTTTTATATCTCCGTAAGGATGATGAATTCCCGTTCCTGATGGTGATACATAATTATTTGCATCCCATCCGTTATAAAACGGATTATATTCTTCAGGTACATAATCATTTAATAAAAGCAACTTAAAATCAGAAGCGAAGCTTGTACCTGCCGGTGCATTTGCTTTTAAAGTAGCTCCAACTATTGAATTTGATTCAGGCTCTTCAATTGGATTCGGACATTCAGCAGACTCATAATTAAAATAAAATACCCACTGATTGTAATCCGAAGCACTTGCAGTCATCCCGCAATGATTTGCTGTAAGAAAATAGGGTTGATTATCTTGACGAAGATTATTTATCAGGGAACCGGAACATAAGCTTAAACTCGATCCGTTTTTTAATAATATTTTGGCAACTCCTTTTTTCTCGTTCTGCCAGTTGTCTCCTTCGGGGCACTTTACATTCACTTCGCAGGGACCGGAATCTCCAAAACCGTACCTGAGATTTTTAGAAATTAAATTTACTCCTCTATACACATAAGCAATTTCCTCTATTGATATATTTGGAGAGCTTTTACTTCCGGTTGGCTCATAATATTCAAGTATCGTTACATCTCCTTTTATTAATTCAGTTGCAAATTTTTTGTTACCGGGGTTATTCAAATTCGTGAAAGCACCAATAATTTGTGTTTTGTTTTTATTATATAAAAATAATTTTCCACTTTCAGGTAAACTGAAAATATTATAATAAATACCTATTGCTTTTGCATCTTTTGAAATAATCTTTAGTCTCCACACTCTGCCTTTTTTTCCAAGATCAGTCCATGTTCCCGAGTTTTCAATATTGATATCAACATTAATTGTAACACCAATTTTAAGAGGTAAAGCATCTTTATCGAAAAGTTCATTGGCTTTAATTATTTGATCAAGATTGGGTTTTGGAATATTTATTTCCTGAAAATTCTGAGATAAATTTTCG
>JAIORY010000453.1 GCA_021107915.1 Bacteroidales bacterium
TATTAAACAGATTTGTAATATTTTTTGCTATTTTTGTTTCTTCTGAACTAATTGACGGCTATGCCCCCAACCCCTCCTTGAAAAAAGGAGGGGAGTTGTTGAAAATGCAAACAATAAAAAATACAATAAAAAATTAATAACATGCAAACATTTGAGATAAATAAATACGCATTATCGCATACATCAGAAACAAATTCAATTTTAAATGAATTGTATCGTGAAACAAATTTAAAAGTGTTGATGCCTCGAATGTTGTCGGGTCCTTTGCAGGGAAAATTCCTTGAGATGATCAGTTGTATGATTAAACCAAAAACGATTCTTGAGATTGGAACTTACACCGGCTACTCTGCTATTTGTCTTTCAGCCGGACTTGCCGATGACGGGATGATACATACGATTGAAAAAAATCCTGAACTAAAAGCAATTGCAGAAAAATATTTTAAAAAAGCAGGTCTGACAAAAAAGATCAAATACTATTCGGGAGGAGCCGGAAAGATAATTCCTGAAATTGATGAACAATTTGATCTTGTTTTTATTGATGCCGATAAAAATAATTATTTGAATTATTATAAACTGATTTTCGATAAAGTGAAAGCCGGTGGATTTATCATTGCCGACAATGCCTTATGGGATGGGAAAGTTTTAACAAAGCCCGATCCTCGTGATAAAGAAGCTATTGGAATTATTGAATTTAATGATTTTGTGCAAAACGATGAACAAGTGGAGAATATGCTCCTGCCGCTTAGAGATGGGTTGATGATTGTGAGGAAGAAATGAATTTAGATTTAGGATTTAAGAATTTAGATTTATGATTCTAAAAGGAATTTTTCAAGAAAACTGTGTATGTTCATAATTCAACTTCCATTTTTTTTGATGTTTCTATTCATTTTTTAATCAATTTCTATACTGGTATTATATCGAACATCAGTAATTTTCAAATCCAACCATGTCCAATTCCCATTTTCGAGTACCCAAGTTACTTCAATTTGCGTTGGTATTTTTATGCCGTTTTTAATTGAATGTTCTTTTACTGTTACTATCCATTCATATCGTTGGGCATCGGCTTCATTACTTTTATATCTGAGGGTACTGAATTTAACGAAGTCTCCCTGTTCGTTGAAATAAAAAGTGCCTGAACCGGTTGTGCCTTTGTAATTCATTGTAGCTTTGGCTGATAATGAATCAATAGCTTCCCACGATATATACTGACTTAGAGCTGCTGACGGAAACCAGACAATTTCAGCGAGAAAGCGTTGCAGGGTGCCTTCATCCATTTTTTCGCCTTTTTCATTTACAATATTCAGTATAGAAAACATTTTTATAAGCATCTCTCCTTTTCCGTTAATAAACTTATCTCTTCCGGTTATTTTAATAAACGGTGGCATATTCATTTTTACTTTCCATATAAACGCGGGATTTTCTACTGAAAAATATTGTTCGGCAATTGCTTCATTCCAGTCCTTTTGTCCGGGTTTCATTTTCATCCTGATTTTTTGGCTAAGCCAAACAGTATTTATTTTTTCTTTACCAACCATTCCTGATGTCTTTAACCATTTTGCAACCGGATATGGCAAATCATTAAGTTGCTCTTTTGTAATTATAGAGATTTTGCTTGTGTCTGCTTGTTTCATTATTGTTGATATTTCATTTGCTACTTTATTGTTAAATGCATGAAATGAAAGAGAAAATAATGAAACAAAAAGAATAAGAATATTAGGAATAATACCGAATTTCGCGTCTTTCCAAACTAAAAGAATCAGGACAGTAGAAATTATTACTGTAACAATTGCCAACCAATACCACCATTGAGTTTTTGCAAGAAAAGCAATGCCGGTTACTAAAAAAAGAATAAATACGATTAGCCAAGCAAGTCCTGAAATTTTGGAAATATCTGTAATTAATTGTTCAATTTGAGCCAACTTAAATGCCTTAGCAAAACCCATGAGATGGATTGCCCCGTGTAAGAATATTAAAGTAAAAAAAATATATTTCATGATTTTTAATTTTAGTGTTATTTGGATTATAATTGGCAATAAAATTTGCCACAGATTCACAGATTATCAAATTATTTTTTTATATTTCATCTGTGAATCTGTGGCTTTTATTATTTCTTTTACATATACTAATTTATTTAGAACTTAAAATTTCATTAATATTTCGCCTGTATGAATAAGGCAAAGGATTTGAATATCCGAAACGAATCAAAAGCAAAGGTGTATATTCGTTTAATTGATAGTTCTGAATCATTTTTTCACGAACCGGCAACTCTTCACAGGGCATATTTACATGGGCGTGGTTGATATTCATTTTTGTTGCCAAAAGCCCAAAACGTTGAAATGCCTGTCCGAGTTTTATCCAATGCTCATGGTCATTTGTTTTGACCATAAAAAGAGCAAAACCTGCCGATTTGGAAATGATTTTTTTCCAGCGTTTGGCTTCGCTTTTTGCGCTAACAAAGTTTTTCATAACAAAATTGCCAATACATCTGCCCATGTTGGGCAAACCCATTGAAGCTGACCACAAACCATCGCCCTCTATCAGTACTTCCTTTTCGCTAAATCGAAACCAGCTAACAAGTTCTTTAACAAATGCTTTGTTATTGAATTGCAAATTACTCCCTTCAATAATATAAGGTGTAAGGTTTTCAATTTCGGTTTTGCTCAGAAATAGTTTTACTTGTAAACATTTATCCAAAATATCATCAAAAAGTTCCCTTAAAAATTCTTTCTGAATTTTTTCAGTACTATACTTATTTCGGGTTACCTGTCGTTTTTCGATAAAGTTGTACAGGTCTGTTTTTTTAATTTCTTCTGATTGATATAAATCAATCTGTATGAAAGTTTCGTTTCCACTATTATGTATTGTTGTTTTTGTTTCACAATCAAATTGGTTTGCTGCAATAATCAGGTTTTCCAATGCACATCCCAGGCTGATATACAGGGCATGGTTATCGCTGTCAACAACGGGTAAAGCTCTCGTAAAATCGGGAAGAATAGAAATTCTGTCGTTACCGATTTTAAATTTCCAGGGCTGTGTATTGTGTCCCGAAGGCGCTTTTGCAGCGTACTTAATGATTTTCATCAAGACATCTTTTGTTATCATGATAATGATTTTTTTGTTCTATTGTTATTTTATCATTCAAATTGATATTTAACACCAAATTTCATAAAACTTGACCCTGACATTTTAAAAGTGGATTGATTATAATAATCTTCATAAATTTGATTTCCCCTATACATATCGAAATAAAAACCCAATTTACTTCCACTTTCAAATTGAAAAGGAAAGGCTGATATTCCGAGTGTCAGTCCATTTGACCATGCGTTTGAAGAATAATCAGGCAAGATACCTTTTCCTTTTGTTGAAATAAAATTAAGCTGTCCAAGATATCCTGTTTTCAATTGAATATCTGCATAAGGAAATTGTTTTCTTAAAAACACAAAATTATAAGTAAGTGGAAATAAAACTTGTGAGACATTTAATTCACGAACCCCATTATACATGTTTTCCACATCGTTATATGTAAAGGTTTGGTGATTATACATATAGTCAACTCCGGTTTCAATCTGGTTTCTTTTTAACGGTTTGTTTATATGCACACCGGCATTAAAACCTGTTCGTGTGGCACCTGTAAATGCATCAACCGTGGTTTCTACATTGGGAATTACAGTCATATCCGTATTTTCAGTTATGCCACCAATATTAGCTCCGCCCTGAAGGGAAAATTTCAATTTCCTGTCGATTACTGTTGCTTGCTCGGTTGTTGAGCATGAGTTTATCATTATAAATGATAACCCCAAAATAAATGTGATTGCTGTTTTTTTCATATTGTCAATCATTATTTTTCGATTTTTTTTAGTTTTTGCAATAAAATATAATAAAGACCCATTCTCACAAGGTTTGCTTTCAAAATCAAAATTATATTTCTGAAAAAGTGTTATTAATAACAGAAGCTGATTTCTTTAATTTTTGAGTAGGTATTAATAAGTATTTAATAGCTATCCAAAGAGCAATTAGTACAAATATTCGTGCGAAAATACCTATTAATCCACCTTCTGGTCCATATTGACCTCCAGTCCATATATTACTCCCAAATATATTTATTTCATAAAGTCCCTCAAATTTTAATCCACTGACAGGAAACCCATAAATACACCCTTGAAAAAAATTCCACGAAAAATGCAAACCAATTGGAAGCCAAATATTTTTTGTTTTAATAAATGCATAAGCATACATAATTCCACCAACGAATGTGCTAAATGATGAGAGAAAAGTTACGCCATTATTAAGCATATGAGCTATGCTGAAAAAGATAGCAGTTATGATAATTATTAAGGATGTTGATTTTAAATATATTTTTAACCCACTTATAAAAAAACTTCTGGAAAATAATTCCTCCATAATTGCCATTAGCACAAAGCCTATAGCAGTTACATAAATATTTCCTATGTTCCATGAAAAATGTTTTATTGACATTAATTCAAAATAGTTGAAGACTATAAATACAAAAGTAAAAGCTAAGGCACCTATTAAAATACCTATTAAAATGTGCGATATTTTAAGTGGAACAATACCTAAATTTTTAAGTATTTCTTTAAAATTATTATTGTTTGATTTCCATTTTAGTATTGCAATTATTCCAAAAACTATAGGAATTATCACAGCAAGATATTTAATTACTATCATAAAATAATATTGTTTAAAGGTTAATATTTTTTTCTGATTTAATATTCATTCCGTTTCTCATTATGTAATTAATTAGTAATACCGATTATCAATCAAAATGTCGCATTTATTCACTTCGTTCTAACTGCTCC